>NZ_JPJC01000174.1:0-2723 GCF_000733135.1 Sphingomonas sp. FUKUSWIS1 | reverse complement strand
GCCGCCGCTGACGAGCGTCTGCATCGCGAAGCCCTGACCCGGTTTCATCGTCGCTTCGAGCGCCGCGACCGCGCGGGGGATATCGGTCGCCGCGGCGAAATCGCGCGCCGCCTCCTGCGCCGGGGCGACCGTGGCGACCGCGACCGTCGCCAGCGCGAGCAGGACGCGCATCACGCCTTGGTGCCCGATGCCAGCCGGATCGTCCGCCCCTCGCGCGCCGAGCGGTAGATCGCCTCGACGATACGCAGGTCGCGCAGGCCCTCCGCACCCGACACGATCGGTTCTCGGCCGGTGCGGATGCAGGTGACGAGATGATCGAGCTGGCCGGCGAACTGGGTGCGGCCCGACGCCGCTGGCGTGACATCGCGCTCGCGCCCGTCGGCGCCCGTCCACATCCTGTTGTCGGCATAGCGGGTCGCGGGTTCGAGCTCGATCCGCCCGCGTTCGCCCATAAACAGGATGTGGTTCTGGTTCGCGCTGTACATCGACTGGCAGCTGGCGATCGCGCCGGACGGGAATTCGAGCGTCCAGTCGATCATGTCCTCGACCTCGCGAAACCGCGGATCGGTGCGATCGGTGGACTCGCGCGCGGTCACCGCGACGGGCTCCTCGCCGGTCATGTAGCGTGCGGCCTGGAGGCTGTAGATGCCCATGTCCATCAGCGAGCCCCCGCCCGCCAGCGCCTTGTTTAGCCGCCATTTCGACGGATCGCGCTGGACGAAGCCGTGTTCGGACCGGACGTAACGCGTCCTGCCCATCGTCCCCGCACGCGCGAGCCGCATCGCCTCGACGTTGCAGGGCTCGAAATGGCAGCGATAGCCGATCATCAGCTTGCGATCCGCCGCCTTGCAGGCCGCGATCATCGCCTCGCATTCGGCGACCGAGACCGCCATCGGCTTTTCGCACAGGACATGCTTGCCGGCGCGCGCGGCGCGGATCGTGTACTCGGCATGCATCGCGTTGGGCAGGCAGATATAGACGATATCGATATCGGGATTGTCGCGGATCCGATCGAAGGTCGCATAGCTGTAGACCGACCGGTCGGGCAGGCCGTGCGCGGCCGCGACGCGGCGCGCCTTGGCGGGGTCACCGCTGACCACCGCGGCGAGCCGGCTGTGCGCGCATTTGGCGAATTCGGGGATGATGACGTCGAGCCCGTAATAGCCCAGCCCGACGATCGCATAGCCGAGCTTGCGCGTCGGGGCGGCCGCCTGCGTGATCGCGGGCACCGCGGCCAGCGCGGTTGCGCCGATGACAAATTCGCGTCGTCCTATCGTCACGATCAGATCCCCATCCTGCAAGCGCTGTCGGCCACCCTGTTCGGCTACCGGCTGTCGCGTGGCCATTACGACCTTGGTCGGTCTTATCGCCGATCCGTGCCGTTGGCGCCATCCGCGCTGGCGCGGTCATCGATCCAGGCCCAGACGTCGCGTACCAGCGTGTCGGGCGTCGCCTGCGCATCGAGCGTGATCGCGGTTTCGTCGGGCCCGGGGCGCTCGAGCGTCGCGCGCTGGCTGTCGAGCAGGCTGGCCGGCATGTAATGCCCCGCGCGCGCGCCGAGCCGTCGCGCGAGTTCCGCCGGATCCGTGTCGAGCAGCACGAACAGCAGCGGGACGCCCGCGGCAGCGACAAGCCGCTCGCGATAGACCCGCTTCAGCGCAGAGCAGGCGGCGACCGCAAAGCCGTCGGCCGCGACCGCATCGCCGATCGCGTGACCGACGCGGTCGAGCCAGGGCCAGCGGTCGGCGTCGTCGAGCGGATGGCCGGCGCGCATCTTGGCGACCGCCTCCGCGCTGTGGAAGCCATCGCCTTCGAGGAAGCGGTGACCCGCCTGATCGGCGAGACGCTGGCCGAGCGTCGACTTGCCGCTGCCGCTGACGCCCATGACGATGATCGCGCAACCGCGCGGGACCGCGTGGGGCATGCCGTCGCCGGAGCGGGCCTGGGGGGAGGGGGTGGTTTGCACAGATCCTGACTCGCGGTTTGAGCGCGTCCGGCGGCGCCTGGTTCCAGGCCTCTATCCGGTCGATCGCGACAATTGGCCATTACGACCATCGTCGCGCCCTTGTCGACCGGCGTCGGTACGGGCATCGAGACCGGCCAATCACAGAGGTCGATGCATGTCCGCTCGCAATCATCATGACGTCCTGATCGTCGGGGCCGGCCATGCCGGTGCGCAGGTCGCGATCGCGTTGCGGCAACGCGGCTATGCGGGGACGATCGGGCTGATCGGTGACGAGACGTCGCCCCCCTATGAGCGGCCGCCACTGTCGAAGGACTATCTGGCCGGCGAAAAGGCGTTCGATCGCATCCTGTTGCGCCCTGCCAGCTTCTGGGGGGAGCGCGGGATCACGCTGATCCCCGGGCGTCGCGTCAGCCAAGTCGACGCGGCCGCGCACTGCGTCAGCCATGTCGACGCGCAGGCAAGCGAGAACGCCGACGAGACGAGCCTGCACTATGGCACGCTCGTCTGGGCCGCGGGGGGATCGCCGCGGCGGCTGGGGTGCGACGGGCATGATCTCGCCAGGGTCCACGGGGTGCGGACGCGCGACGATGTCGACCGGATGATCGCCGAACTGCCGGGCGTCACGCGGGTCGTGGTCGTCGGGGGCGGCTATATCGGGCTGGAGGCGGCGGCGGTGCTGACCAAGCTCGGTAAGCAGGTGACGGTCCTCGAAGCGCAGGACCGGGTGCTTGCGCGGGTGGCGGGGGCGGCGCTGTCG
>NZ_JPJC01000173.1:0-6634 GCF_000733135.1 Sphingomonas sp. FUKUSWIS1 | reverse complement strand
GGCGGCGCGGAGGCCGGCCATGAGGCGCATGAGTTGCTGGATGTCGTGGACCTCGACGTCGATCTCGTTGGTGTGGAAGCTGGTGTCGCGCGTGTCGAGGCGGAGGTTGATGATGTTGGCCATGTGCGTGCCGATGATCGACGCGACCACGCCGAGCGAGCCGGGCTCGTTCTTGACCATCACCGAGATGCGCGCGACCGCGCCTTCGGTCTTTTCGCCCCAGGCGACGTCGACCCAGTCGGTCTCGTTCTCGGTCCGCTCGGCGAGTTCGGCGAGCACGCGGCAGTCGATCGCATGGACCTCGATCCCCGCATCGGGGCGGCGCAGGCCGACGATGCGGTCGCCCGGCACCGGGTGGCAGCAGGTCGCGAGGTCATAGGCGACGCCCGGCGTCAGCCCCTTGATCGAGATCGCGCTCGACTGCGGCGCGACCGCATGGCCGAGATCGGCGCCGGTGGAGCCCGGCATCAGCGCCTCCATCACCTGTTCGTCGGACACGGTGCGGCGCGCGATCGCGACCATCAGCGCGCCTTCGTCGGCGAATTTGAGCCGCTTGAGCGCGGGTTCGGTCGCGTCGGGGCCGATCGGCGCGGGGAGGCGCGAGGCGATGTCGTCGAACAGCGTGCGGCCGAGCGCCTCCTGCTCGACGCGTTCCTTGTGGCGCAGATGGCGGCGGATCGCGGCGAGCGCCTTGCCGGTGGTCGCGACGTTGAGCCAGTGCGGTTGCGGCGACTGGCCCTTCGACCGCAGGATCTGCACCTGGTTGCCGTTTTCGATCACGGTCGAGAGCGGCACGACGCGGCCGTCGATCTTCGCGCCGACCGCCTGGTCGCCGAGATCGGTATGGACCGCATAGGCGAAGTCGATCGGCGTCGCGCCCTTGGGCAGCTGGATCAGCTCGCCCTTGGGGGTGAAGGCGAAGATGCGGTCGGCGTACATCGCCATCCGCGTGTGTTCGAGCAGCTCCTCGGGGCTTTCGGCGGTGTCGAGGATCTCGACCAGGTCGCGGATCCAGCTGACCTGATGCTCGCCGCCGCCGATCGTCTGGCCGCCGCTCTTCTGCTTGTACGCCCAGTGCGCGGCGAGGCCGAATTCGGCCTGGGCGTGCATCGCCTCGGTCCGGATCTGGATCTCGATACGCGCATTGTCGGCATGGATCACGCTGGTGTGGAGCGAGCGATAGCCGTTGCGCTTGGGCGTCGAGATGTAATCCTTGAACCGGCCGGGCACCATCGGCCAGCGCTGGTGGATGATGCCGAGCGCGGCGTAGCAGTCCGCCTCGGTCGGGACGATCGCGCGGAACGCCATCACGTCGGACAATTGTTCGAAATTGATGTGCCGTTCGGACATCTTGCGGAAGATCGAATAGGGATGCTTCTCGCGCCCCGCGACCTCCGCCTCGATGCCCGCGCGCGACAGCACGAGTTTGAGCCCCGAGGCGATCTTGGCGATGCGGTTGCCGTCGCCGTCCTTCAGCTGCTCCAGCCGGCGGTTGATCGATTCGGAGGCTTCGGGTTCGATCTGTTCGAAGGCGAGCGTCTGCATCTCGCGCATGAACTCGTACATGCCGATCCGCTCGGCGAGCGGCGCGTAGATGTCCATCGTCTCCTTGGCGATGCGACGGCGCTTCTCGGGTTTGGCGATGTGATGCAGCGTGCGCATGTTGTGCAGCCGGTCGGCGAGTTTCACCAGCAGCACGCGGATGTCGTCGGACATGGCGAGCAGGAACTTGCGCAGGTTTTCCGCGGCGCGCTCGTTCTCGGTCTGCGCCTCGATCTTGCTGAGCTTGGTGACGCCGTCGACGAGCCGCGCGACCGACGGGCCGAACAGGCGCGTGATCTCCTCGGGCGTGGCGACGGTATCCTCGATCGTGTCGTGGAGGATCGCGGTGGCGATCGTCTCGTCATCGAGATGCAGGTCGGTGAGGATGCCCGCCACCTCGATCGGATGGCTGAAATAGGGATCGCCGCTCGCACGCTTCTGCGACCCGTGCGCCTGCATCGAAAACACATAGGCGCGGTTCAGCAGGGCCTCGTCGGCATCGGGATCGTAATCGAGGACTCGATCGACGAGTTCATATTGGCGCAACACCCGACATAGATGGGGCCGCAGCGTGTTGCTTTGCAACCAAAAGCGTCCGGTCACCGTGATAGACGCACTCGATGAGCGCATCGCGCGGCGGAATGCTATAGGCTAGACCGGGGTCGGGGGGAGCCGGGACGATGGGGATTTCGGGGGGAATTTCGCGGGGAATATCGCGAGGGATTTCGCGGGGGATTTCGCGGGGGATTTTGCGCGAGCCGCTGCGCGAATGCAGCCTGCCGGCGGCGCTCGAGGCGATGGGGGAGCGCTGGTCGTTCCTGATCCTGCGCGCGGCGTTCAACGGGCTGCATCATTTCGAGGAATTCCAGGCCGAGCTCGGCATCGCCCGCAACATCCTGGCGAACCGGCTCGCGCGGCTGGTCGAGCACGGGATCCTCGCGCGGCGGCCGCTGCCCGAGGATCGCCGCAAGATCGCCTATGGCCTGACCGAAAAGGGCTTTGCGCTGCTGCCGACGATGATCGCGCTGCGGCAATGGGGCGAGCGGTGGGAGACGCGGATCCCGGCCTTCCCGATCCTGGTCGATGCGCGGGACCGGCAGCCGATCGAACAGGTCGCGGTGCGCGCGCATGACGGCCGCGTGCTGGGCCGGGGCGAGCTGATCTGGGCGCTGCCGGGGGAGATCGGCGCGACGGACTGAGCGGTCAGGCGGGGGTGGCGAGCCGCGCGATATGGTCGCGGATCGCGGGCGGCAGGGGTGCGGGGCGGCCGGTCGCGAGATCGACATGGACGCTGACCATCATGATCACGGTGTGGAGCGCGCCGGTTTCGGCATGCGTCAGCTCGATCCGCTTGGTGAGGCTCGACGTGCCGACCCGCTCGATCCGGACATGCGCCGCGATCGTGTCGCCGAGGCGGAAGGGCGCGAGATAGTCGATCTCGGTGCGGCGGACGTTGAATTCGGTGTCGTCCCAGCCGGGCACCGCGGCGGCGATCCCGCTCCAGTCCCAGAAGTCGGTGATCGCGACATCGGCATATTCGAGATAGCGCGAGTTGAAGACGATCTTCTGCCCGTCGATCTCGGCGTAGCGGACGCGCAGGGTGGTGGAGAAGGCGAAGCCGGGGCGGGTCATGGCTTTGGGGGATGGCGGTGGCGGGGGGTGGCGTCAACCTTTCGGGGGGAGCGGCTCTTCGCGCCGTTATGGCGGGCTTGATCCGGGACTCAGCGCCGCGGGGGTGGTGCTGCTTGGCTCTGGGTCCTGACTTTCGTCAGGATGACGGGTGGGGTGGGGGCATGTTTGTCCGAACCGTCAGCAGGGCGGGCGGGGGTATGGCCACCCGCTTCGTCATCCCCGCGGAGGCGGGGATCCATAGTCTATGCGGGTGCCGCTGGACCGCGGGCGTCCGCCAGTCTGGATCCCCGCCTGCGCGGGGATGACGGTTTGGGGAGGGGGTGCGGCTCTCCACGCCGTCATCCCGGGCTTGATCCAGGATCCAGAGCCGCGGGCGGGGCGCTGCTTGGCTCTGGGTCCTGACGTTCGTCAGGATGACGGCTGGGGGCGGCGGGTCAGCCGGCGCCCTGGGCGGGTCAGCCGGCGCCCTGGGCCGGGGTGTTGACGCCCATGCTCTGGAGGTAGCGCTTCACGTTGCGCGCGGCCTGGCGGAGGCGTTGTTCGTTTTCGACCATCGCGATGCGGACATAGCCCTCGCCATTCTCGCCATAGCCGACGCCGGGTGCGACCGCGACGTGGGCGTGGGTGAGGAGCTGCTTGGTGAATTCGAGGCTGCCGAGATGCGCGAGCGCGGGCGGCAAGGGGGCCCAGGCGAACATCGAGGCGCGCGGCGAGGGGATGTCCCAGCCGGCGCGGCCGAAGCTTTCGACCAGCACGTCGCGGCGCTTGTGATAGAGCTCGCGGTTGCGCGCGACGATGTCCTGCGGGCCGTTCAAGGCGGCGCAGGCGGCGGCCTGGATCGGGGTGAAGGCGCCGTAATCGAGATAGCTCTTCACCCGGCTCATCGCCGCGATCAGCGTCTTGTTGCCGACCGCGAAGCCGATCCGCCAGCCCGCCATCGAATAGGTCTTGCTGAGCGAGGTGAACTCGATCGCGATGTCCTTGGCGCCCTTGACCTGGAGGATCGAGGGGGTCGGATTGCCGTCGTAGTAGAGCTCGGAATAGGCGAGGTCGGAGATGATCCAGACCTTGTTCTCCTTCGCCCAGGCGACGAGCCGTTCGTAGAAGGCGAGGTCGACCGCCTCCGCGGTCGGGTTGGACGGATAGTTGACGACGAGGATCGACGGGCGTGGCACGGTGAACGCCATCGCGCGCTCGAGGCTCTCGAAATAGGCGTCGTCGGGGGTGGTCGGCACCGCGCGGATCGTCGCGCCGGCGATGATGAAGCCGAAGGTGTGGATCGGATAGGACGGGTTGGGTGCGAGCACGACGTCGCCGGGCGCGGTGATCGCGGTGGCGAGGCTGGCGAGCCCTTCCTTCGAGCCCATCGTCACGACGACCTCGGTCTCGGGATCGACATCGACGCCGAAGCGGCGGCCATAGTAATTGGCCTGCGCCTTGCGGAGGCCGGGAATGCCGCGCGACTGCGAATAGCCGTGCGCGCCGGGCTTGCTGGCGACCTCGACGAGCTTGGCGATGACGTGCTCGGGCGGCGGCAGGTCGGGATTGCCCATGCCGAGATCGATGATGTCCTCGCCGCCCGCCCGCGCCGCCGCCCGCATCGCGTTCACTTCGGCGATGACATAGGGTGGCAGGCGTTTGATGCGGTAGAAATCGTCGGACATGATCGGCCCCGAGCTGGAGGAAGGGGTGCTGTACCGTATGCCGCGGGGGGCGTCATCCACCGCGTTTCGGTTCTGGCGGGAAAGGTGGGGGCTTTCGGGCCGGGTCACGCAAGCGTCGTCATCCTGGACTTGATCCAGGATCCAGGGTGGCGGGGGTGTACGCTGTTTGGCTCTGGGTCCTGACTTTCGTCAGGATGACGGAAGGGGGCGGGAGGGGTGCTGGGTGCTTTCGCCGGGTGGGGGAGTGGGTTAGGCTTGGACAAAAGGAGAGGTTGCCCATGTCCGAGACGCCGGGGATTGCCGCACCGACGCTGGCCGAGCTGCAGCACTGGACCTGGGTGATGGGGCGCGCGCAGCAGATGATGATGGCGCAGGGGCTCGATGCGATCACCGCGCCGCTCGATGCGGCGGTGCCGGAGGCGATGGTGGTGCCGGGGTTCAACGATCCGGCGACGCTGTCGCGGGTGCGCGATTTCTGGCGCGACGGGTTTGCGCTGTGGCAGCAGATGCTGGTGCCCGCGGGGGGCGGCGCGGCGCCCCCGCCCGAGCCCGGGCCTGCGACCGACAAGAGGTTCAAGGCGGCGCAGTGGCGCGAGCCGGTGTTCGACCTGATCCGGCAGAGTTACCAGACGATCGGCGACCAGATGCTGCGCAGCGTCGACGCGGTCGAGGGGCTGGAGCCGCGGCAGAAGGAGCAGCTGCGCTTTGCGACGCGCGGCTTCGTCGATGCGATGAGCCCGACCAACTTCGCGCTGACCAACCCCGAGGTGATCGAGAAGACGATCGAGACGCGCGGCGCCAACCTGTTGCAGGGCCTGCAGAACATGATGGCGGACATCGGCCGCGGGCAGCTCAGCCACACCGCGCAGGGCAGTTTCGAGCTGGGCCGCAACCTGGCGATGACGCCGGGCAAGGTCGTGCTGCGCACGCCGCTCTACGAGCTGATCCACTATGCGCCGACCACCGAGCGCGTGCAGGCGACGCCGCTGGTGATCTTTCCGCCGTGGATCAACCGCTTCTACATCCTCGACCTGAACCCCGAGAAGAGCTTCATCCGCTGGGCGGTCGAGCAGGGCTTGAGCGTCTTCATGGTGTCGTGGAAGTCCGCGGATGCGAGCATGAAGGACGTGATCTGGGACGATTATGTCGCCGCGCAGATCGAGGCGATCGAGACGGTGCGCGGCCTGCTCGAGGTGCCCGCGGTGCATACGATCGGCTATTGCGTGGCGGGGACGACGCTGGCCGCGACGCTGGCGGTGCTGAGCGCGCGAGGGCAGGCGGACCGCGTCGCGAGCGCGACCTTCTTCACGGCGCAGGTCGATTTCGCGGATGCGGGCGAGCTCGCGCATTTCATCGACGATGAGCAGATCGCGCTGCTCGGCACGCTGTCGCCCGAGGGGTTTCTCGACGGGCGCTACATGGCGGCGACGTTCAACCTGCTGCGCGGGCGCGACCTGATCTGGAATTACGTCACCAACAACTATCTGCTCGGCAAAGATTATGTGCCGTTCGACCTGCTCCACTGGAATGGCGACACGACCAACCTGCCGGCGAAATGGCACAGGGCCTATCTGACTGACCTGTACCGCGACAATCTTTTGGTCGAGCCGGGGGCGATGGTGGTGGACGGCACGCCGGTCGACCTCGGCCGCGTGACGACGCCCGCCTATGTCCAGGCGGGGCGCGAGGATCATATCGCGCCGGCGGCGAGCGTGTGGAAGCTGACGACCGCGTTGTCGGGGCCGGTCCGCTTCGTGCTGGCGGGGTCGGGGCATATCGCGGGCGTGGTCAACCCG
>NZ_JPJC01000172.1:0-3923 GCF_000733135.1 Sphingomonas sp. FUKUSWIS1 | reverse complement strand
AGCGGATGCGCGAGCGCGGACAGGTTGGCGAGCCGGAGCGACGGCAGCGGGCTCCCGTTCGCCGCCGCACGCCGCCACCCGGCCGCGAACGCGCCGAGATCCCCGTCCGAAAAGGACAGGACGACGAGATCCGCCGGAGTCTGCGCGAGGTCCTGCGGGACCGCACTCTCCTCCAGCCCGTGGCTTTCGCGGAAGACGACGTGCATCGCCGTCAGCCCTGAAGCGCGGCCCGGATCCTTGCGGGGTCGATCCGATCATGCTCGGCGATCACCACCAGCCGCGTCTGGCGCGCCTCGTCGCCGCGCCACGGCCGGTCATATTGCGTCCGCACCCGCGCCCCGACCGCCTGCACCAGCAGCCGCATCGGCTTGCCCGTCACCGCGGCATAACCCTTCACGCGCAGGATGTCGGCGTCGCGCGCGAGCGTCTCGATCCGCGCGGCGAGCGCCGCCGGGTCCGCGATCTCGCCGAGGTCGACGATCATGCTGTCGAAATCGTCATGCTCGTGATCGTCCGCGCCATCATGGTGCGACGGTCGCGCGGCGATGTCGTCCTCCGCCGCCGCGTTCAGCCCGAGCACGACGCGCGGATCGATCACCCCGTCGGTCAGCGCGATCACCGGCAACGCACGCGCGGACTCCGCCGCGATCACCGCGCGCGCCGCGGCCACCCCCGCCTCGCCCGCCAGATCCGCCTTGGTCAGCAGCACCAGATCGGCACAGGCGAGTTGGTCCTCGAACACCTCGGCGAGCGGAGTCTCGTGATCCACGCTCGGATCCGCGCGCCGCTGCGCCTCGATCGCGGCGAGGTCGGGCGCGAACCGTCCCGCGGCGACCGCTTCCGCATCGGCCAGCGCGATCACCCCGTCGACCGTGATCCGCGACCGGATCGCGGGCCAGTCAAACGCCTTGAGCAGCGGCTTGGGCAAAGCGAGCCCCGACGTCTCGATCAGGATATGGTCGGGCCGCGGGTCGAGCGCGAGCAAAGTCTCGACGGTCGGGATGAAGTCGTCCGCGACGGTGCAGCAGATGCAGCCATTGGCGAGCTCAACGACGTTCTCGGCCGGGCAATCGGGAATCGCGCACCCCTTCAAGATGTCGCCGTCGATACCGAGCGTGCCGAATTCATTGACGATCACCGCGAGCCGCCGGCCCCCGGCGTTACGGATCAGATGGCTGATCAGCGTGGTCTTGCCCGCGCCGAGGAATCCGGTGACGATGGTGACGGGAATCTTGGCCAGGGTCGGCTGGGGTTCGGTCATGCGATACTCTCCGGGCGTCGGAACGACAGCCACGGACGGACGCACATCCGCAGCCACACGCGCGCGCGACCAAGACGGCCACACGCGTTCGTCGCTCAGACGGAGTACCGTGCCGCGACCATCCCCTGGATCAAGGCAAGAGCGACCATGACGCTGGCAGGTCTCCTGGCTCGCGGGTCGAAGCTCGATGCACGCCTTCCCAGGTCCCGTGACCCAGTGGCTGCCCCCGCATCGGGGGCCTGTGCGTCTCGCTCACCGCTTACAGTTGCAGGGACAGCCGCGGCATTGGGAGGCAAAGCTCCCGCACCGCATTCCCATTCAAGCCCCGAAGGGCACCGGCGCGATCTGTTGAGGTTCGGTAGAACCAAACCTCGGGGTTGGGTTTAGAGGAGTTTGGCGATTGTGCCAATGCACATGACCGCCGTCATCCTGACGAAAGCCAGGACCCAGGGCCACGCATGATCCGGTGCCCGGCTCCAGGTTCCGGGTCGAGCCCGGGATGACGACGCTGCTCGTTACCCCCGCACCACCTCGATCTCGTCAAACCGCTTCCACCGGTAGATCGCGAAACTCAGCACCCAGCACGCCACGAACAGCGCGATGATCGCAAAGCCCAGCCCGTTGAAATTCTCGCCCAGCGCCGAAGCGACGTCCCACACGCCCCCGCTCAGGCCCAGCTTCGACGCCAGCAGCGCGAGCGTTTCGATCCCGCCGATCGCGATCGCGACGATCGCCGAGATCAGCGTGATCGTGATGTTGTAATACAGCTTGCGGATCGGCTTCACGAACGCCCATTCATACGCGCCGAGCATCACCACCCCGTCGGCACTGTCGACCAGCGCCATGCCCGTCGCGAACAGCACCGGCAGCACCAGCACCGTACCGATCGACAACCCGTCCGCCGCCTGGCTCGCCGACAGGCCGAGGATCGCGACTTCGGTCGCGGTGTCGAACCCCAGCCCGAACAGGAAGCCGAGCGGCGCCATGTGCCAGCTGCGCGTGACCAGCCGGAACATCGGCCGGAACAGCCGCGCGAGCAGCCCGCGATTGCCGAGCAGCAGGTCGAGATCCTCCTCGACATAGCGCCCGCCGCCGCGGACATGGCCGAAGGTCCGCCACACCGATCGCAGGATGATCAGGTTCATCGTCGCGATCGTGAACAGGAACAGCGCGGATATCAGCGTCGCGATCACCCCGCCCGCCTGCTTGAACGCCTCGAACTGCGCCAGCGCGCTCGCGGTCAGCGCGATCGCCACCGCGGCGATCAGGACGATCCCCGAATGGCCGATCGCGAACCAGAAGCCGACCCCGATCGGCCGCTGCCCATCCTGCATCAGCTTGCGCGTCACATTGTCGATTGCCGCGATATGATCCGCATCGACCGCGTGGCGCAGCCCCAGCCCCCAGGCGAGCATCGCGGTGCCCAGCATCAGCGGCTGCGCCTGGAACAGCGCGAACGCCCATCCCCAGGCGGCGATATTGGCCGCCACCAGCATCGCGAACATCCAGCCGATCCGGTGTCGCGTCGAACGACCGGCGGTCCGCCCGGTCATGATCTTGGTCATTGGCACATCCCCGGCGTCCGACGAGGACGGGGGCCTGCCGCGAACGACCGGGACGCGCGCCGACCGGACGCCCTGAGCGGCCGGCATGCGTCGCCGATGCGGCCCCCGCCGCATTGTCGTCGCTCAGACGGCGTTCACCGTGCCTCGGCCACCCCCTGGACCGGGACAAGAGCGACCAGACGCCGGCAGGTCTCCTGGCTCGCGGGTCAAGGCTCGACGCACACCTTCCCAGGCCATCGGCCCAGTGGCTGCCCCCGTCGCAGGGGGCGGGTGCGTGTCGCTCGCCGCTTACAGTTGCAGGGACAGCTGCGGTCTTGGGGCGAACCCCGCACCGCATTCCCATTCAAGCCCCGAGGGGCACCGACGCGATCTGTGCGGATCCGGCTTGCGTCGGACCTGCGCCACAGGGCTAGCGCGTTTTGCCTGCGCTGACGACAGGATTTGCGCGCGACGCAACGCAGGGCATGTCGTCCCATCTCACCGCAACGTCTGCCTTACCTCGTACGTTGATCGCATAACCGACCGGTGTCCTGCCGGTCGCGGCGTTGCCCGCTTTCCGCCCCGCGGCAATCGTGCGAGCAGCGCAGACCTTCATCGCCCCGCTGAACGGAGCCCGCATGCGCCCTCTCGTCCCCGTCGCCGACGCCCAGTCCCGCCTCTTCGCCATGGCCGCGCGCGTCCCCGCCGAAACCGTGCCGCTGCGCTCGGCGATGGGCCGCTGGGCCGCGGAGGACATTCTCGCCCGCCGCACCCAGCCAGCGACCGACCTCTCGGCGATGGACGGCTATGCGATCCGCTACGCAGATCTGCCCGGGCCGTGGACGGTCATCGGCGAAAGTGCGGCGGGGCGCCCCTTCACCGGTTCGGTCGGCGCGGGACAGGCGACGCGGATCTTCACCGGCGCGGCGATGCCGGCGGGCGCCGACACGGTGCTCGTCCAGGAGGAAGCCGCGCGCGACGGCGACCGGCTGATGCTCGACGGCGAAGGCCCCGCCTTCGAAGGGCGCAACACGCGCCGCAAGGGGCTCGACTTCGCGACCGGCACGCGGCTGATCGCGGCCGGCGACCGGCTGACGCCCGCGCGCATCGCGGTCGCG
>NZ_JPJC01000171.1:9752-12651 GCF_000733135.1 Sphingomonas sp. FUKUSWIS1 | reverse complement strand
CCGCCCGCCCCCGGCACGCCGCTGATGGCGCTGCTCGACGAGAACGGGCTGACGATCGAGGCGGGCGAACCGCTCATCATCCGCCGCATCGTCAAGGCCGATGGCGGCAGCCGCGGCTTCGTCAACGACCAGCCGGCCTCCGCCGGGCTGCTGCGCGAGATGGCGCCGACGCTGGTCGAGATCCACGGCCAGCATGACGAGCGCGGCCTGCTCAACCCGCGCGGCCACCGCGCGCTGCTCGACATTTTCGGCCGTACCGAACCCGCCGCGACGACGCGCGCGTGGACCGCATTGCGCGAGGCCGAGGACGCGCTGGCCACTGCCCGCGCGGATATCGAGAGCGCCGCGCGTGATCGCGACTGGCTCGAACACACCGTCGCCGAACTGACCGCGCTGGGGGCCGAACCCGGTGAGGAGGAGACGCTCGCCGATACCCGCCGCTCGATGCAGCGCGCGGAGAAGATCGCGGACGACCTGTCGGCGATCGACGACTATCTCGAAGGCTCGGACGGCGGGCTCGCCAAGCTGCGCCAGGCGGCGCGCGTGCTGGAGCGGATCTCGGGCGATCATGTCGCGCTCGCCGACGCGCTCGCCGCGGTCGACCGCGCGGTGATCGAGGGATCGGTCGCCGAGGAACGGATGCGCGATGCGCGGATCGACCTCGCCTATGACCCGCGCAGCCTCGAGGACGACGAGGCGCGGCTGTTCGAACTTCGCGCGATGGCACGCAAACACCGCGTCCAGCCCGACGACCTCGCCGCGCTGACCGATGAGATGCGTGCCCGGCTCGAACGACTCGACGCGGGCGAAGGCGGGATCGCGGTGCTCGAGGCGACGCTCGCCAAGGCGCGTGCCGCCTACGACAAGGCTGCGGACGCGCTCTCGGCCCGCCGTGCCAAGGCTGCGCTGCGACTCGACACCGCGGTCGCGGGCGAACTCGCGCCGCTGAAACTCGACGCCGCCCGCTTCCGCACCGTCTGCGCCCCGCTCGGCGAGGAGGGCTGGTCGGGCGCGGGCAAGGACCGTGTCGAGTTCGAAATCTCGACCAACCCCGGCGCGCCGTTCGCCGGCCTCACCAAGATCGCCAGCGGCGGCGAATTGTCGCGCTTCATCCTCGCCTTGAAGGTCGCGCTCGCGGAAGAAGGCGGCGCGACGACGATGGTATTTGACGAGATCGACCGCGGCGTCGGTGGCGCGGTCGCCAGCGCGATCGGCGAGCGACTCGCACGGCTCGCGCAGAGCACGCAGCTGCTCGTCGTCACGCACAGCCCGCAGGTCGCGGCGCGCGGCGCCAAGCATTTGCTGATCGCGAAAAGCAACGATGGCACCGTCACCCGCACCGGCGTCCGCGCGCTCGACGAGGCCGAACGCCGTGAGGAGATCGCCCGCATGCTCTCGGGCGCGACGATCACCGACGAGGCGCGCGCGCAGGCCGAACGGTTGCTCGAAACCGCCTGACGCTCTTGCCGCGCGCGGGGCAGCTGCCTAACCCCGCGATCATGACCGCGCTGCCCACGTCCGCCCTTCCCGCCACCGAAGCGGAGGCCGCCGCCGAGCTGGCGACGCTCGCCGAGCGCATCGCCTATCACAATGCGCGCTATCACACCGACGACGCGCCCGAGATCAGCGACGCGGAGTATGACGCGCTGGTCCGCCGCAACACCGCGATCGAGGCCGCCTTCCCCGCCAGCGTCCGCGCCGATTCGCCGAGCCGCAGCGTCGGTGCCGCACCCGCCGGGCATCTGTCGAAGGTCGCGCACGCCAAGCCGATGATGAGCCTCGACAACGCGTTTTCGGACGAGGAGGTCGAGGAGTTCGTCGGGCGTGTCCGCCGCTTCCTCAAGCTCGCCGACGACGCCCCCGTTGCGCTCACCGCCGAGCCCAAGATCGACGGCCTGTCCTGCTCGCTGCGCTACGAAGACGGCCGGCTGGTCCAGGCGCTGACCCGCGGCGACGGCCAGGTCGGCGAGGACGTCACCGCCAATGTCCGCACGATCGCCGACATCCCGCAGCAACTGGCCGGCGAGCCCCCCTACCCTGCGGTCTTCGAGATCCGCGGCGAGGTCTATATGGCGAAGGCCGACTTTGCCGCGCTCAACGCCCGCCTGCTCGCGGACGCCGAGCAGACCGGCAAGGAGGCGCGCCAGTTCGCCAACCCGCGCAACGCCGCCGCCGGCTCGCTCCGCCAGAAGGACGCCGGGATCACCGCCGAACGCACGCTGCGCTTCCTCGCGCATGGCTGGGGCGAGGCGAGCACCGTCCCCGCGGAGACACAGTCCGCGATCGTCGACCAGTTCCGCGCCTGGGGCTTCGCCGTCGCCGATGCCTTCGCGCGCGTCGAGGACGAACGCGGCGCACTTGGCATTTACCGTGCGATCGAGGCGGGCCGGGCCGAGCTCCCCTTCGACATCGACGGCGTCGTGTACAAGGTCGACCGGCTCGACTGGCAGGCGCGACTCGGCCAGGTCGCGCGCGCGCCGCGCTGGGCGATCGCGCACAAATTCCCCGCGGAGCGCGCGCAGACCACGCTCAACGCGATCGACATCCAGGTCGGCCGCACCGGCGCGCTGACCCCGGTCGCGCGACTCGACCCCGTCACCGTCGGCGGCGTCGTCGTCACCAACGCGACGCTCCACAATTTCGACGAGATCGAGCGGCTCGGCGTCCGCGTCGGCGACCGCGTCCTCGTCCAGCGCGCGGGCGACGTCATCCCGCAGATCGTCGAGAGCCTGACCGCCGCCGAGGATCGCCCCGCCTATGTCTTCGACCGGCTCTGTCCCGAGTGCGGGTCGGCCGCCGAGCGCGAGGAGGGCGAGGTCGTCTATCGCTGCACCGGCGGGCTGATCTGCCCCGCACAGCGCGTCGAGCGGCTCATCCATTTTACCTCGCGCCACGCCTT
>NZ_JPJC01000171.1:0-9664 GCF_000733135.1 Sphingomonas sp. FUKUSWIS1 | reverse complement strand
GGCTCGGCCAGACCCTGGTCGAGGCGTTCTTTCGCGATGGCCTGATCGAGTCGCCCGCCGACATCTTCCGCCTCACCGAGGAACAGCTGGTCGCGCGCAAGAAGGATGGCCGCGTCTGGGCGGCCAAGCTGATCGCCGCGATCGATGCGCGCCGCCAGATCGCGCTCGACCGGTTCCTCTTCTCGCTCGGCATCCGCCATGTCGGCGAGATCACCGCGCGCGACCTCGCCCGCCGCTATCGCTCGGCCAAGGCGCTCGGCAGCATGCTGCGCCGCGCGGTGTTCCTGTACCACAGCATCGCGCCGGTGATCGGCGAGCCCGAGCGCAAATATGTCCTGCGCCGCGACAAGCTGCTGGTCGGTGTGATCGAGACGGCGGGGGTCGGCCCCGAGGTCGCCAACGCGCTCATCGGCTTCTGCGCCGAACCGCACAACCGCGCGGTCGTGTTCGATCTGCTGCGCGAGGTGACCCCGCTCGACGTCGTACACGAGACGCGCGATTCGGACGTCACCGGCCAGACCCTGGTCTTCACCGGCAGCCTCGAAACACTCAGCCGCGATGAGGCCAAGGCGCAGGCCGAGCTGCTCGGCGCGCGCGTCGCGGCGTCGGTTTCGGCCAAGACCGACCTCGTCATCGCCGGCCCCGGCGCGGGGTCGAAGCTGAAGAAAGCGACCGACCTGGGGATTCGCGTGATCACCGAGGCGGAATGGGCGGCGATCGTCGCGGCGAGCTGAACGCGCAACGCCTCACGCACTTGATCGAGATTGGTTCCGTCGTGGACCAATCGATGCCGGGCCGTGGCTTTTTTGCAACGCAATATGACGGAGTGCGTCCGGCGCAACACGCGACTCGCCAATGTCATGGAACCGAAATATTTGGAGCGCAGGGGCGCGGCTGACCGAACGATCAAGTCGCGGATCTCGAGCATAAGCTCAAAGGGGACATTTCAAATGCGTAACAACCTTTTCCTGGGTGCGGCGGCGATTGCGCTGATCGCGCCGATGGCCGCGTCCGCGCAGGAGACGACCTCCTCGATCCGCGGCACTGTTACAGCCAATGGCGCGCCCGTAGCCGGCGCGACGGTGGTGATCCTGAACGTGCCGTCGGGTTCGCGCTCGACGCAGACGACCGACGCCTCGGGCAGCTTCAATGCCGGCGGCCTGCGCGTGGGTGGTCCGTTCACCGTCACGGTCACCGCGGCGGGCTATCCCGAAACGTCGATTACCGACATCCAGACCACCGTCGCGCAGACCTATGAACTGCCGATCGAGCTGGCCGCCGCCGAATCTGGTGGTGCGGACATCGTCATCACCGCGTCGTCGCTGCCCCGCGCGCGCAACGTCAGCCAGGGCCCGGCAACGGTCCTGAACGCCGAGCAGATCGGCTCGGTCGCATCCGTGAACCGCGACGTCCGCGACCTGATGCGCCGCGATCCGTTCGCGCGTCTCGACGACACCCCCTCGGGCGGTCGTGCCGTTTCGTTCGCCGGCCAGAATGCGCGCTTCAACCGCTTCTCGGTCGACGGCGTGCCGGTCACCGACAATTTCGGCCTCAACCCCGACGGCCTGCCGACCCGCCGCGCGCCTATCCCGTTCGATTCGATCGGCCAGTTCCAGACCAAGGTCGCGCCCTATGACGTCCGCGAAGGCAACTTCCAGGGCGGCGCGATCAACGCAATCCTGAAGTCGGGCACCAACGAATTCCACGGCACGGGCTTCTATGCCTATTCGGACGACAGCCTGACCGGCAACCGCACGAAGGCAGGCCCCGGCGTTCCCACCGGCCGCGTCAACATTCCCGACTTCAAGTACGAGAATTTCGGCGCGGAGCTGTCCGGGCCGATCATCAAGGACAAGCTGTTCTTCATGATCGCGGGCGAGCGCATCCGTGCGAACACCCCGATCGTCGAGGGTACCGCCGGCACCAACGCCGGTACGGTCGTCCCCAACATCACCGACGCACAGGTCGGCCTGATCCAACAGATCGCGGACTCGCGCTACGGCTATGACACCGGCGGCGTGCTGCAGGATTCGAACGATCGCGACGATCGCCTCGTCGCCCGTATCGACGCCAACCTGTCGGATACGCAGCGCGCGTCGCTGACCTATCTCTACACGAAGGATTCGATCCAGCTCGGTCAGAACACCTTCGTCACGGGCACGCCCGGGCTTGGCCTCGAGTCGAACGGCTATATCTCGTCGAACCGCCTCCACACCGGCGTCGCGCAGCTGAACAGCGACTGGAGCGAGGAATTCTCGACCGAAATCCGCGGTTTCTACAAGGACTATAAGCGCGGTCAGGACCCGATTCTCGGCCGTGGCTTCGCCCAGATGCAGGTCTGCACCGCGCCGACCTCGGATCGCAGCACCGGCACCGCCACCAACAACGACCTGTCCAACACCTGCCAGTCGGGCTTTGGCAACGTCTCGTTCGGACCGGACATCTCGCGCCAGTCGAACGAACTGACCAGCCGCAGCTTCGGTGGCCTGGTGCAGGGGCGCCTGACGCGGGACAATCATGACGTCCGCGTGTTCGGTGAGTTCACCGATTCGAAGATCAACAACCTGTTCGTCCAGCGGACGGCGGGCGATTACTACTTCGACTCGATCGCCGATTTCCAGGCCGGCAATGCGCAGCGTTTCCGCTATGGCAATGCCGTTCCGTCGCTCGACCCGGTCAACGGTGCTGCGCGCTTCCGCTACCAGTCCTACAGCTTCGGTGTTCAGGACACGTGGCGCGTGAGCGACCTGTTCACGCTGTCCTACGGCGCACGCTACGACACGTTCGGCGGCCATAGCCGTCCCGAGCTGAACTCGGCATTCCTGTCGCGCTACAACTTCCCGAACACCGCCTATATCTCGGGCCGCGGCGTGTTCCAGCCACGCATCGGGTTCGACTTCAAGCCGGTGTCGGCGGTGTCGCTGCGCGGCGGTATCGGCATCTTCTCGGGCGGCGCGCCCGACGTCTATGTCTCGAACAGCTTCTCGAACACGGGCTTCCTGACCAACGCGATCGACGTCCGCCAGAACAACAACAACAGCTACACGATCGCCGGGCTGTCCGCGGCGGACGCGCAGACCAACGGCGGCGCGATCCTGACCAACGTGAACGGCACGGCGGTCCCGGCGGCGGCCAATGGCGTGCTCACCAACGCGACGGTCAACACGCTTTCGCCGACCAACGCGCTCGATCCGAACTTCAAGGTGCCGTCGCAGTGGCGTGGCACGCTGTCGGCCGACTATGATCCCAACTGGGGTGGCACGTTCGGCGATGGCTGGCACTTCGGCGCCGACTTCCTGTGGTCCGACGTCCGCAACCAGGTGTTCTTCACCGATCTGCGCGTCGCGCCGACGGCATTGCGGACGCCAGATGGCCGCGTACGCTATGCCTCGCGGACCACGTTCGCCGACACCAATTCGGACCTGTATCTGACGAACACCACGCGTGGCCGCAGCTACATCGGCGTCGCGCGCGTCAGCAAGGACTTCGATTTCGGCCTCAACCTGGGCGTCAGCTACACCTATCAGGACATCAAGGATCAGGCGCCGGCAACGTCGTCGACCGCGTCGTCCAACTACGGCAACGGCGCGTTCCTCGATGCCAACGGCGCCGCCTATGGCATCTCGAACGACCAGGTGAAGCACAACATCAAGTATAACGTCAGCTTCAACCACGCGTTCTTCGGCGACTACAAGACCAACTTCACGCTGTTCGGCGAGACGCGTATCGGTCGCCCGTACAGCTACACGATGCAGGATCTGTCCTCGAACCGGTCGCCGGTGTTCGGCACGATCGGCAGCGCATCGCGCTACCTCCTCTACGTGCCGACCTCGACCACCGATGCGCTGGTGTCGTATGACAGCGTGGCAACGCGGGACACGTTCGAGGCGCTGATCAACTCGACTGACCTGAAGAAGTATCGTGGCAAGATCACGCCGCGCAACGGCTTCAACTCGAAGTGGTTCACGCGTTTCGACCTTCATCTGTCGCAGGAAATCCCGACCTTCGTCGGCGCCAGCCGCGTCCAGCTGTTCGCGGATATCGAGAACGTCACCAACTTCCTGAACAAGAACTGGGGCCAGATCCGCGAATACCAGTTCCCGTACACGATCCCGGCGGTTCGCGTTCAGTGCCTCCAGACGGCGGTCGCGACCGGCACGGCGCCGGGCGCAGCGGTCACGGCGAATTCGAGCCAGGCCTGCGCACAATATCGGTACAGCGCGCCCGCATCGGCGCCGAGCGACACGATCTATTCGCGTCAGTCGCTCTACTCGATCCGCGTCGGCGCACGGTTCAGCTTCTGAGCCCTATCGCCTCGACGTGACGACCGGGCCGCCGTTTCCAGATGGGAAACGGCGGCCCTTTCGCGTCTGGTCACCGGCCCTTCGCCGCTGGCACGAAAATCTCCTGAAGCCGCAACCACTTTTGCGCCCGCCGCCGCCCGCGTGTAAGACCGCAGCCAACCATGGCCAGCTCTCCCGCCCCGTCTTCCACCCAGCCCCCCGGCACGCCCCCCCACCTGCCCTTTTCCGCGCGGCCGTTCTTCGAGAACAAGGCGCGCGCGTTCTGGACGCTGCAGGCGGTGGGCTGGAGCGGCTATCTGATGCTGCGCGGCGTGTCGTCGGTGTCGAACGGCCTCACGCTCACCTCGATCATCCCGGTCATCATCGAGGCGATCGTCGGCTATTGCATCACGCTGCTGCTCTCGACGCTCTATGGCTATTACCGCCGGATCCCGCGCGTGATCGGGCTGTTCCTGACGATCGCGACGCTGGCGGCGGCGACGTTTCTCTATGCGGTGCTCGACGCCTTTTCCTTCTCGTTCATCCAGACCGCGACGCCGGGAATCACGATCACCCGCATGCTCGGCTTCGTGTTCCTCAACTTCGTCACGCTGGCAGGCTGGTCGGCGCTGTATTTCGGGATCAACTTCTACCTGATCGTCGAGGAGCAGATCGATCAGATGCAGCATCTGGAGAATCAGGCCTCCTCGGCGCAGCTCGCGATGCTGCGCTATCAGCTGAACCCGCATTTCCTGTTCAACACGCTGAACTCGATCTCGACGCTCGTGCTGCTCAAACAGACCGAGCGCGCGAACGCGATGCTGTCGCGGTTGTCGTCGTTCCTGCGCTACACGCTGGCCAATGAGCCGACCGCGCACGTCACCGTCGCGCAGGAGATGGAGACGCTGAAGCTGTATCTCGAGATCGAGAAGATGCGGTTCGAGGACCGGATGCGGCCCAAATTCGACATCGACCCCCGCGCCGAACGCGCCCGCCTGCCCTCGCTTCTGCTGCAACCGCTGGTCGAGAATGCGATCAAATATGCGGTCACGCCGCAGGAGGAAGGTGCCGAAATCTGCGTCACGGTGCGGCTGGCCGGGGAACGGGTGCAGATCGCCGTATCCGATACCGGACCGGGCTTGATCGATGGCCGGATCAGTCCAAGCCTTTCAACAGGCGTCGGGCTCGCTAATATTAGAGACAGGTTGGCGCAGGCATATGGCCCCGACCATCGTTTTGAAACCCGCTCCACGCCCGCTGGCGGCTTCTCGGTCGAGATCGAGATTCCCTACCAGCTTGAAGACGTGAACAGAGAGGCCGCATGACCATCCGTACCATTCTCGTCGACGACGAGCCGCTGGCGATCCAGGGGCTCGAACTCCGCCTCCAGGCGCATGAAGACGTCGAGATCATCGAAAAATGCTCGAACGGCCGCGAGGCGATTCGCGCGATCAAGACGCACAAGCCCGATCTCGTCTTCCTCGATATCCAGATGCCCGGCTTTGACGGCTTCTCCGTCGTCCAGGGGCTGATGGAGGTCGAACCACCGCTGTTCGTCTTCGTCACCGCCTATTCGGACCACGCGCTGCGCGCGTTCGAGGCGCAGGCGGTCGATTACCTGATGAAGCCGGTCGAGGAGTCGCGGCTCGCCGATACGATCGAACGCGTCCGCCAGCGCCTGTCGGAAAAGCGCGGCGTCGAGGAGGTCGACCGTCTGCGCGAAGTGCTCGCCGACGTCGCCCCCGATGCCGCCGCCGACATGCCCGATGGCGATGCCGTGTCCGCCAACCGCTTCGAAAAGCTCATCAACATCAAGGATCGCGGCCAGATCTTCCGCGTCGACGTCGACACAATCGAGCGGATCGACGCGGCCGGCGACTATATGTGCATCTACACCGGCGACAACACGCTGATCCTGCGCGAGACGATGAAGGATCTGGAGAAGCGCCTCGACCCGCGCAGGTTCCAGCGCGTGCATCGCTCGACGATCGTCAATCTCGACCTCGTCAAGCAGGTGAAGCCGCATACCAATGGCGAATGCTTCCTGGTGCTCAATTCGGGTGCCAGCGTGAAGGTGTCGCGCTCCTATCGCGACGTCGTGGCGCGCTTCGTTCACTAGTACGCGGCGGGTCGTCTCCCGCCGTTCCATACTCCCCGCCGTCATCCTGACGAAAGTCAGGATGACGGGAGGTGGAGGCGCCGTGCCGCAATCGACGACGCGCCGCGATCGGCGCTGCCCCCTCGCCCGCCCCCTCGCAAAACCATGCTGCATCTGCTAACGCCCGCGGCCATGCTGAACCTGAACAATATCACGGTGCGCCTCGGCGGACGCGTTATCCTCGACGGCGCCAGTGCGGCGCTGCCGCCGGGCAGCCGCGTCGGGCTGATCGGCCGCAACGGTGCGGGCAAGTCGACGATGGTGCGCGTGATCGCAGGGCAGCTGGAGCCCGATGACGGCTCCGCGGACATGCCAAAGGGCGCTCGCATCGGCTATCTCGCGCAGGAAGCCCCGCACGGGGTGAAGACCCCGTTCGAGACCGTGCTCGAGGCCGATCTCGAACGCGCCGCGCTGATGATCGAGAGCGAGACGAGCGAGGATCCCGACCGGCTCGGTGACGTATACGAGCGGCTGATCGCGATCGACGCCTATACCGCGCCCGCGCGTGCGGCGCAGATCCTGCTCGGCCTCGGCTTTGACGAGGAGATGCAGGCCCGCACGCTCGACAGCTTCTCGGGCGGCTGGAAGATGCGCGTCGCACTCGCCGCGCTGCTGTTCTCGCAGCCCGACCTGCTGCTGCTCGACGAGCCGTCGAACCATCTCGATCTCGAAGCGGTGATGTGGCTCGAGGACTTCCTCAAAAGCTACAAGGCGACGATCGTCGTCGTCAGCCACGAACGCGATTTCCTCAACAACGTCGTCGATCACATCCTGCATCTGCAGGGTGGCAAGATCACGCTCTATCCCGGTGGCTATGACGCGTTCGAGCGTCAGCGCGCCGAGCGGCTTGCACAGATCGAGGCGGCGCGCGCCAACCAGGCGGTGCAGCGCGAGAAGCTGCAGGAGTATATCGCGAAGAACAGCGCGCGCGCCTCGACCGCCAAGCAGGCCCAGTCGCGCCAGAAGATGCTGGCAAAGATGCAGCCGATCGCCGAGAGCTACAATGATCCGACGCTCTCGTTCGGCTTCCCCAACCCCACCGAGCTCCGCCCGCCGCTGATCACGCTCGACATGGCGACCGTGGGTTATGCGGACGTGCCGATCCTGAAGCGGCTCAACATGCGGCTCGATCCCGACGACCGGGTCGCGCTGCTCGGGCGCAACGGCAACGGCAAGACCACGCTCGCGCGGCTGCTCGCGGCGCAGCTGACGCCGATGGACGGCGACATGGCGTCGTCGAACAAGATGAAGGTCGGCTATTTCACCCAGTATCAGGTCGAGGAACTCGATCCGCACGATACGCCGATCGAGCATATGGCGCATCTGATGAAGGGCGCGACGCCCGCCGCGGTGCGCGGCCAGCTCGGCCGGTTCGGTTTCTCCGGCGACAAGGCGACGACCAAGGTCGGCAAGCTGTCGGGTGGCGAACGCGCCCGGCTCGCGCTCGCGCTCATCACGCGCGACGCGCCGCATTTGCTCATCCTCGACGAGCCGACCAACCATCTCGACGTCGACGCGCGCGAGGCGCTGGTGCAGGCGCTCAACGCCTATACCGGCGCCGTCGTGCTGGTCAGCCATGACCGTCACATGCTCGAGCTGACCGCCGACCGGCTCGTGCTGGTCGATGGCGGCACGGCGAAGGAATTCGACGGCAGCCTCGACGATTACATCGCGTTCGTCCTGAAGGGCGATGCGGGCAAGGGCGATGCTGCGTCGAAGGCCGACAAGAAGGCGGGCAAGAAAGCCGCGGCGGAGGCCAAGAGCAACGACGCGGCGCTGCGCAAGACGCTGCGCGAGGTCGAGGAGCAGACCGCGAAGTTCACCAAGGAACGCAACGCGATCGACCGCGCGATGGTCGACCCGGCCAACGCCGAGCCGCGCTTCTCGCGCATGTCGATGGGTGATCTCAGCAAGCGCCGCGCAGAGGTGAATGCGAAGCTCGAGGCGAGCGAAGCCAAGTGGCTCGAGGCGAGCGAGGCTCTGGAGGGCGTGGCGGCTTAAGCCACGCCCCTTCCCCGTCATCCTGACGAAAGTCACGATCCAGAGTCACGCAGGGTGGCGCCTGTGACTCTGGATCCTGGGTCAAGCCCAGGATGACGGGGTAGGTTTCGTGAACGAGAGGCTCAGCCCTCGTCGGCGTCGTCCGTAGCCCCGTCCGAAGCCGCAGGCCGCTCGAACCACGCCTCGACTGGCCCCGACAGTTTCAGCGTCAGCGGGTTGCCGTTGCGATCGACCTTCTTGCCGAGCGCGACGCGGATCCAGCCTTCGGAGATGCAATATTCCTCGACGTCGTGGCGCACGCCATCCTTGAAGCGGATGCCGATCCCGCGCTCCAGCAGCTCCTGCTGGAAGAACGGGCTGCGATGGTTGGTCGAAAGGCGATCTGGGGGGGTGTCGGTCATCGCGCGCGCTTAGCCGCAAGCGGGCGGGTGGCGCCACAAAAAAACGGCGCCGGGATTGCTCCCGACGCCGCGTTTTCCGTCAGACCAGATCAGCTGCAGACCTGCACCTGGACCTGATCGCCATAATAGGGATCGACCCGCCACTCGCTCCAGCACCGCGGGCGATAATCCTGGCGGTAATAGGTTCGTACCGGCGGACCATCGTAATAGCCGCCATTATAATAGCCGCGGTCGACATAGCGGTCGCGGTTGCTGCTCGCGATCGCCGCACCGACACCGAGCCCAAGGATACCGCCCAGCACCGCCGCACCCGCGACATTGCCGCCGCCGCGATGGTGATACCCACCCCAGCCGCCGCCGCGATAGCCGCGACCCCAACGCTGCGCATCGGCTGGCGCTGCCGCGGTCAACGCGGTCGCCGCAAGTGCGATGCCGAGACCTGCCTTTTTCATCAATCCGTTCATCGAGAACCTCCTCTACGTCCGGTCCGCATGAAGCAAACGCATGAACCGCGACCGTGGTCCCGCTCTATCCGAGTCGGGCTGAACCGAAGCGGAATGTGCTGTTAAGCTGAGGTTTAACGGCATGGAGAGCATCTCCGCCCCGCCCTCACGGCGTGCTAGGTCTCGTCGCGATATTTCATCTCGAGGAACCGACCGCGCGTCGCCAGCGTGTCGAGATCGTCCTGCGCGAGCCTTTGCGTCATCTCGCCAATCTCCTGCTCGATCAGCGACAGCCCCGCGACGAGTTCGGCATCGGGCGTGCGGCCATTGCGCGGCGTCGTGCGCAGCGCCTGGGGCACGCGTTCGTAATCCTTGACG
>NZ_JPJC01000170.1:9494-17806 GCF_000733135.1 Sphingomonas sp. FUKUSWIS1 | reverse complement strand
GCGGCCCGATCATGGCGAGACGAGCTACAAGGGGTCGGGAAAGCTGACCGGCAAGCGAGCGCTGATCACCGGCGGCGATAGCGGGATCGGGCGCGCTGCGGCGATCGCCTATGCACGCGAGGGCGCGGACGTCGCGATCAACTACCTGCCGGCCGAAGAACCTGACGCGCGCGAAGTCGTCGCGCTGATCCGGGCCGAGGGACGCAAGGCCGTCGCGATTCCTGGCGACCTGCGCGACGAACGCTTCTGCCGCAAGCTGGTTCAGCAGGCCGCCGAACAGCTTGGCGGGCTCGACATCCTCGTCAACAATGCCGCGCGCCAGCAGACCCGCCCGGGCATCGCCGATATCTCGAGCCAGGATTTCGACGATACGATGAAGACCAACGTCTATGCGCCGTTCTGGCTGACCAAGGCCGCGCTCGAGCGGATGGGTGCAGGCGCGGTGATCGTGAACACCTCGTCGGAACAGGCTGGCAACCCGTCGCCCGACATCGTCGATTATGCACTCACCCGCGCGGCGGTGCTTAACTTCACCAAGAGCATGGCCAAGCAGGTCGCGAGCCGCGGTATCCGCGTCAATGCGGTCGCGCCGGGCCCGTTCTGGACCCCGTTGCAGGTCAGCGGCGGCGCGACGCCTGAAAAGCTGCGCAGTTTCGGCGGCGATTCGCCGATGGCGCGTGCGGGCCAGCCGGCCGAAATCGCCGCGCTCTATGTCGCGGCGGCTGATCCGTCGCTCAGCTATTCGACCGGGCAGATCTTCGGGTCGACCGGCGGCAATGGACAGCCCGCCTGACGAGTGTTGTCGCGCTGGGGCTCGAAGCATCAGCCTCGAGCCCCCAGCGCGACGCTCCTTACTCGACCAAGGCGACGCCATAGCCCGCGAGGTCGAGCGCGCCGGGCAGCTTCCGCCCCGTCAAGACGTCGCGGGCCGTACCCGACTTTGCGCCGGACATCGCCACGCTCACCGCACCGGGCGTCGTATTGACGTAGAGCGTCCGCCCTTCGACCGTCCGTGCGACCACCCCTTCGGGAGTTGCCGGTCCCGTCCGGATCTTTAGCCGGGCGTAAAGCGACCGGATCAGCGGGTCGCTTAACCCCGGTTGCGCCGCGGTCGCGAGATAGATCGCCTGCCCCTTGCCGAATGTGTTGACGGTGATCGCCGGGCTCTTGTCGGGCGTGTTCTCGAACCGCGCGAGGACCTTTGCCGTGCTCGGCTCGAGCACCTCGTAATAGGGATCCGTGCCGCTGAGTTCGCGGCCCTCGAAGCGGACGCGGAGCGGCTGTTCGGATCGGTAGAAGGCGTTGGTCCGCAGCCCGAACACGTCGGTCATGCCGCCCGGCAACGGCGTGCCGAACCATTTCCCGGTCGCGTCCACCTTCGCCGAATAGCCCGTCGTGACCACCGTACCGCCCCGCTCGACGTAACCGCGAAGCGCCGCCGCGATCTTCGTATCGACCAGATACGCGCTCGACACGATGACGAGCTTATAGGCGTCGATCGGGTCGTGGCCGATGTCGATCACCGCCGCATCGATATTGTCGCGGTAGAGCGGCGCAAACGCCGCCTTCACCGCCGTCGTGTAGTCGGTCTTGAAATATTCGGGCGTGGTGTTCGGCCCGGGCGGCGGGCTGGTCAGCCACATCGTGTCGAACGAATAATGCACCGCGACCTGCGGCGGGTCGTAGCGGGGGAAACCCATCGTCTGGAGCTGGCGGAACTCGCGTGCGATCTTCGCGAATTCGCCCACCTTCCACGACGGCCGGTCGTCATGGTCGACCAGCCCGAACAAGGCCTGCTCCTCTCCGCCGAGATGCGAATTGAAGGTCCAGGCGAGGACCGTCTGCGCGTAATGCAGCAGCCCGAAATACGCCCACATCCGCGACCGCCCGGGCGTGCCGTAATAGCCGCCGCCTCCGGCAGTGAACTCGTTGAACCAGACCGGCGTCTGGTGCCCGGCCCGGTTCATCATGACCTCGAACCCCGCACCGAGCGGGTCGCCGGGATAAAATCCCTGCGCGCCATAGGTCGAGACATCTTCCCAGGACCGGAGATAATCGAACCCCTTGGTCCCTGCCGTCGGCCAGAAGTTCGACGCGACAGGCAGGTTCGGGGCAAAGCGCTTGCGGATGGATTCGAGGTCCTTCAGCGCGCCGATTGTGTCGTCCGACCAGAAGCGGCGCAGGTCGAGATAGCGCTCATTGGGCCCCGGACCCCGGCCATAGGGAAGGTCGACCTGATCCCAGTCGCCGATCCGGCGGGACCAGCGCTGCGTCGCCCATGCGGTGTTGAGCGCGTCGACCGTCCCGTATTTCTGCTTCAGCCAGACGACGAACCGATCCCGGTCCGCCGCCGAATAGGACATCTGGCCATTGCCGATCTCATTGTCATAGCCCAGCGCGATCACCGCGGGATGCTTGGCATAACGCTGCATCATCCGCTCGGCGAGACGACCGGCGAGGCGGCGATAATCGGGGTCGCTGATATTGTCCCAGTAGCGCGAGGCGGCGTTGACCCGCACCCCGTCCTGCGTGACGATGTCGACGCCCGGATAGCGCTTGTGCAGCCAGATCGGTGCCGGCTGGCCCGGAATGTCGACGATGACCCGGATGCCCGCCGCCTGCATCTGACGCAGCACATCGTCGAAGCGCTCGAAGGTGAACCGCCCCTCTTCGGGTTCGAAATAGTCCCAGGCCAGATCCCCCATCCGGACCATGTTGAACCCGGCCGCTTTCATCACCGCGATATCGCTGGTGATCTGCGCCGGGCTGCGGTCGACGGGCTGATAACAGGTGCCGACGAACAGCTGCCCCTTGCCGGGCCAGCCGGGATGGCCGGCGGCGCTCTGCGCGCCCGCAGGAGCCGCGAGCAGCGCCGGCGCGGCCGTTGCAAGGGTCAACATCAGGGCAATGGATTGCGCGCGGCGACGTAACATGGAGATGGTCGTCCTTATCGAAGCGATGCCCCCCGTCGGGGGCGCCGGTACTGCGCCAAGCTGGCGAATGGGTGGATCGGTGACGCGGGGACCTGACGCTCAGGCAAAGTCGATCCGGAACGCGCTGGCGTGGCGGGTCGGGAGCGTCGCGGGCACGTCGATCACCAGCGCCTGCCCGGTCTGACGAAAGCGGATCGGCCCGCGATGGCCGAGCAGGCGGACCGCCCGCACCGCGCGCGGCTCGTGCGGGTTGCCAAGCGCCAGCGCGGTGATCGCCACGGTCCCGGCAGGCTCGCCGAGCGTGATCGCGAACAGCTGGTCCTTCTTGGTCGTGAACCGGATATCGCGCGGCGTGTAATCCGCTTTTTCCGAGAACATGCCCGCGGCGGTTTCGGTCGGCCCCTCGCCAAAGATCTTCCAGGGCCGCGTGCCGTGGATCGCCGGCGCGTTGACCGCCATCCACGGCGCCAGTTCCGCCAGAAGCGTCTCGGACTCGGGTGGCAGGCTGCCATCGGGATACATCACGACGTTGAGCAGCATGTTGCCGTTCTTGCTCACGATATCGGCGAGCATCGTCACGATCTGGCTGGTCGTCTTGTAGGGGTGGCGGTCGTTGAAGAACCAGTCGCCATTCGACGTATCGGTCTGCCACGGCAGCGCATTGATGCCCTTGAGCACCCCGCGCTCGACATCCTCGACCGACGCCTCGCGGTGGAACTCCCCCGACCCCGAATTCTTGCAGGTATAGACCGCTTCGAGCCGGCCGCGCCGCGCGATGCTGCCATTGTAGAGATGCGCGACAAGGGCGCGGCCTACGGCCCCGAACGGCAGCCCGCCATCCGAATAGAGCAGGTCGGGCTGATAGCTGTCGACCAGGTCGACGATCCGGTCGAACCAGTGCCGCTGATAGGCGGCGTTCGTGGTGTACCAGGAGGCCGGCGTGTTGCGGTAGGGTTCGTCGCGATTGCCGTGATAGAGATCCGCGTTGGCGGGATCGACACCGTCATAGTCCTGCCCGAGCTTCGGCCAGAACTGATCGTACATCTGGTTCGGATACCACCAGGTATAGCTCGCAGCGAGATGCTCGGACACGCCGAAGCGCAGCCCGCGCCGCGTGGCCGCGGCCTTCCATTCCCCCACGACGTCGCGCTTCGGCCCCATCGCCACCGCGTTCCACCGCTGATGCTTGGAACGCCAGAGGTCGAAATTGTCGTGATGCACCGCCATCGAGACGAAGTATTTGGCGCCCGCGGCGGCATATTTGTCCATCAGCGCGTCCGGATCGAACCGGTCCGCGGTCCATAACGGAAGCAGGTCCTTATAGCCGTGCTCCGACGGATGGCCGTAGGTCTTGAGATGATGCTCGTAATGCGGGTGGCCGGGGACATACATGAAGCGGGCGTACCAGTCGCCCTGACGCGGTACCGCCTGCGGGCCCCAATGCGCCCAGATCCCGAACTTCGCGTCACGAAACCAGTCGGGCGTCTGATAGGTCTTGAGCGAGGCCACCGACGCATCGAAGCGTCCCGCGGGGATTGCCGGGCCGCCGCGTGCTGCGCCTGCCGGAGCCGCCGCAGCCCCCAGCCGCGCCGCGCCGACCCCCAAGGCGCCGAGCAGCGGTGCGGCCAGCACGTCGCGCTTGCTAAATCCCGCCATGTCTTCTCCCCTTTTGCCCGATTATTGTTCGATGCCCGCGGTGCCTGCGGGTTCCAGCGTGACGAGCGCGATGTCGTTGCTGCGCATCGGTACCGTGACGCGCGTCGATCCGCTGCGACCGACCCGGACGGTCCGCGCCTGTTCGGGCAGGTCCTGCGTGGCCTGCTCGAGCCCCTTGCGCTGCGCGGCATCGAGCGACGCGGGCATGCCCATGTCGATATAGAGCGAGAGCGGGTCGTTCCGGCGATAACCGGTCCGGCGGATGGTCAGCCGGTACGTCCCCGCGGGCACGTGATCGAAGGTCAGCGCGATCGGCCGGGCCGCGACCGCGGGCACCTGCCGGGTGTAGAAGGGCTTGTTGCTCAGCGTCTGGACCGGCTGTTGCCAGTCCCAGACCACGGCCGCGATCCGCTGACCATCGGCGGCGGCGAGCACCGTGTCATCCGCCACGGGTATCGCGCGGCCCTTCAACGCGTTCAGATATTTATACGCGAACCAGGCCGGCTTGCGGATACCTTCGCGGTTCATCAACCCGAACCCGCCATGAAAGGGCGTCGGGGGCGGCCCCGGCTCCTCGAACAGGTCGGTATAGGTCCAGTAGCTCATACCCTGCGCATAGGCCCGCGACTGCTTCAGCTTGGTCAGGATGTACGGCGCGCTGATATAGCTGTCGTGGACGAAGTCGCGCGGCGTGTAGCTCGTGCTCCATTCGGTGAAGTAGAGCGGCAGCCCCGGATAGGCCGACGCCTCGATCTGCTCGCGAACGCGGCGCACGTCGCCGACCACCGCGTCGGGCGACGCCGACAGCTTGGTGTCCTGCTTGCCCTCCTCGTCGAGGAATCCGCCCTCGACGCCATAGGTGTGTGTCGTCACGAAATCGATCGGCACGGCGTTCCGCTTTGTAAAGGCGAGCAGCTCGGGCACCCAGGCCGCGCCCGCGGTCGATGGCCCGCCGACCCGCAACGCCGGATCGATCGCCTTGATCGTCCGCGCGGTGTCCGCATAGAGATCGAAATAGGCTTTCTGATCGGCCTTTTCCCAGAACCCGTCGAGATTGGGCTCGTTCCAGACCTCGAAATACCAGCGGCGAACCTCGTCGGCGCCATAACGCTGCCGAACATGGCGGACATAGGCATCGATCAGCCCGCGCCACAAAGCCGGATCGGGATGCGAGGTATTGCCCTTCCAGTAGAAGATCGTCTGCTCCGACGTCCGCATCGCATTGGGCGTGAAGCCGAGCTCGACGAAAGGCCGGATCTTCTTCGCCAGCAGCGCATCATAGAGCTGGTCGATCTTCGTCCAGTCATAGACGATCCCCGCATCCGTCTTGCGCACCGTGCCGAGGACATCGTGGAAGATGTCGTGGAAGCGGATGTAGCGGAAGCCGAGCTCGTCGACCGCGGTCTTGAGCTGCGCCTGGCTGTCGCTGCGGATCAGCGTGCCCGGGAAATCCGAGCCGATCGACAGGTCGAAGGATCGATCGACCGGATCTGCGGCCTTGGCGGCATCGATGACGACGCGGCGTTCGCCCCCACGGGCAACGGGTGCCGCTGCAGCCGGCAGAGTGCTCAACGCTACGACTATTGACGCAGCCATTCCCGCGCTCGACGCCCACCGCATACCCGCTCCCGTTCTTATACGAATTGCCATCATGGTAGCCCGATCAGGCGGAAGGGCAAGCTTTGTCCGACAAATAAGCTTTTTAGCGATCGCGGCGACGTGTAGCTCGGATCAGGCCGCGGTCCGCAGCGGTGCCGCACAATGCCGGGCGATGAAGTCGGCGTGGCGCGGCATCGCCTCGGCGGTCTTAGCGACCATCTCCCGCACATGGTCGAGGAACAGGGCGCTCTCCGCCACCGGCAGCCCTGCGGTCAGCGGATCGACCGACGCCGGCCGGATACCCTGCCCGAGCAGGACCGCGATCCAGCTGTCGGGCGTGAACAATTCGCCCTGTTCGCGGAAGATCCGCGCCCGTCCCGCCCAGAGATCGAGCTTGGCCTGCAGCGACGGCGGCAGCGTCGTGCTCTGGCAATGACGCCAGAACGCCGAATCCGTCCGCGTCGTCGCATGGTAGTGAAGGATGATGAAGTCGCGGACCTGATCATACTCCCGGAGCATCTGCCGGTTATATTCGGCGATCTCGACCGCGCTGAACCCGGTATCGGGGAACAGGCTCATCAGCCGCGCGATACCCGACTGGATCAGATGGATGCTCGTCGATTCGAGCGGCTCGAGAAAGCCGCCGGCCAGCCCGATCGCGACGCAATTCCGGTCCCACAGCCGGTCGCGCCGCCCCGCGACGAACCGCAACTGGCGCGGATCGGCGAGCGGCGGGCCGTCCAGTCCGTCCAGCAGCACCCGCAGCGCGGTCTCGTCGTCGACATGGTCGCTCGCATAAACATGGCCGTTGCCGACGCGGTGCTGGAGCGGGATCCGCCAGCGCCAGCCGGCCGCTTCCGCGGTCGCGCGCGTATGCGGGGCCGGCGCATCGCGGGGTGCACTCGGCACCGCCCAGGCGCGATCGCACGGCAACCAGTGCTGCCAGCTCGTGAACCCGACGTCCATCGCGTCGCCGAGCAGCAGCGATCGAAACCCACTGCAATCGATGAACAGGTCTCCGTTGATCGCACGCCCGTCCGCGAGCCGGACCGCTTCGATGAAGCCAGTCCCGGCCTGCCGATCGACCGCCGCCACGCGCCCCTCGATCCGCACCACACCCGCCGCCTCGGCAAGGTCGCGCAGATATCTGGCATAGAGCGCGGCATCGAAGTGGAAGGCATAGGACAGCGTCGACAGGACCGATTGCGGATTGGCCGATGGTCGCGTGAAACGCCCATTGCGCGCCGCGACCGTGGACAGGCAATAGTCGCCGATAGGCCCCGGAATACCGGGTTGCGCGAGGCCGGCCTGACGCAGCCAGAGCTGATGGAAGGCCACCCCCTCGACGTCGCGGCCATGCGTGCCGAACGGGTGGAAATACGCGTCGCCCAGCCGCCCCCAGTCGCTAAACTCGATGCCCAGCTTGAACGTCGCCCCCGTCGCGCGGACGAAGTCGTCCTCGTCGATGCCGAGCATCCGGTTATAGTCGAGCAGCGAAGGGATCGTCGCCTCGCCCACCCCGACCGTGCCGATCTCCTCAGATTCAACCAGCGTCACCGCGACGCCGCTCTCGACCAGCCGCGTCATCGCGGCGGCGGTCATCCACCCCGCCGTCCCCCCGCCGACGATGACGATCCGGGTGATGCGGGCCGGGCCGGGATCCGTCACGCCGCCGCTCGCGCACCGAAATGATGGTGCTGCGCATAGGTGAGCAGATCGCGGTTCGACGGCAGGTTGCGGACCGCATAGTCGGCCTGACGCCGGACCTCGGCAAACGCACGCCGCGCATCCTCGGCATAGCGCAGCGCGCCGGCCTTTGCGCTCAGGTCGGTTTTCCAGCCCATGCCGTACAGGACATATTGCCAGCTGGCGTCGGTGAAGATGTCGACCTGCCCGTCGATGTCGAGCTCGTTGGGTGGCCGGAACCGCCACCGGTCGAGCAGCTCGAGCAGGCTGTCGGGGACCGAGGCGTCGGCCACATTGTCGCGCCAGAACGCCGTGTCGCGCCGTTCCGAGATGCAGTAATGCAGCTTGATGAAATCGAGCGCGCGCTCGTAGCGGCGTAGCATGTTGGCGTTGAACTGGCGCGCCGACGTCTCGTAGTCGCTGCCCCAGGGAAAGAGG
>NZ_JPJC01000170.1:0-9407 GCF_000733135.1 Sphingomonas sp. FUKUSWIS1 | reverse complement strand
CCCCCGCCGAGACCTCGGCAAAGGCGATCCCCGTCGCCTCGAGCGGCTCGAAAAACCCGCTCGACAGCCCGACCGCGACGCAATTCTTGACCCAGTTGACCTCGCGGTACCCCGCATCGAACTTGAAATGGCGCACCTCGGCCTCGTCGCCGCCCGCGCCGAGATAGCCGCGCAACACGCGCTCGGCAGTCTCGTCGTCGCTATGGTCGGACGAATAGACATGCCCGATGCCACGCCTGCGATCGAGCCCGATGTCCCAGATCCAGCCCGACTCCTGCGCGGTGGAAATCGTATAGGATGCGATCGGATCGCCGGGTTTTGCATAAGGCAGCTGCGCGGCGATCGCGCGGTTGCAGAACAGCACGTCGCGGCAGGACCGGAACGGCACCTTCATCGCCTTGCCGATCAGTTCGGCACGAAAGCCCGTGCAATCAATATAGAGATCGGCGTCGAGCATCCCGTTCCGCTCGGTGCGCACCCCGCTGATCGCACCATCTTCCGCAAGCAGCACCTCGGACACGGTGTCGGTCAGATGCCAGACACCGTTCCTGACCGCATGCTCGCGCAACAGCCCGGCGAGCGCCACCGCATCGAAATGATACGCGTAGTTGAGCGGCCCGACATAATCGGGGTTGGTCGCGAGCTTGGGCGCGCGCATTGCGTCGGCGGCCTTTTTCTGCGGATTGGAAACCTCGTCCCAATTCTCCGCGCCGCCATGCCCCAGCAGCCAATAGGGCAGCAGGTCGAGCCCGTCGCTCGCATCGGCGACCTGGAACGGGTGTGAGTAATGATCGGTGCGGCCCTGTCCGGGCGCGTGGCGCCAATGGACGAACTTCGCCCCCTGCTTGAACGTCGCGCCGCATCGCCGGATCAGCTCGGCCTCGTCGATGCCGATCGTCGCCAACGTCCGCCGGATCGTCGGGAAGGTCCCTTCCCCCACGCCGAGGATGCCGATGTCCTTGGATTCGACCAGCGTGATCGAGACCCCGCCCGCCAGATCGGCGCCGAGCCGTTTCGCCAGATAACCCGCGGTCAGCCAGCCGGCGGTACCGCCGCCAACGATCAGGATCCTCTTCCGCATCACGCGCTCCGCTCCGTCCCCTGCCGACCGCGCGTCGACAGGGGACGCATCATCATCAGAAGGCGAGGTTTATGCCAGTGCTGATGCGGCGATCGGCCTGGAACCAGCTGCGCCCGACCAGCTTGCCGCCGGGATAACCACCCATCAGCGTCCGCTGCGTCGCGGCGGTCAGGTTGGTCCCCTGCACGCCGAACGAGAACTGGTCGTTCACCTTGAACCGCACACCCGCATCGACCGAGCCATAATTGCCGCCATAGATCGGCAACGCGATCTGCGTCGACGCATCTTGGCCGCCATCCTGGTTGGTCACGACGCCCGGCGCGCTGTAATACGTATATGTGCCGTTCGTGCCGTTGCTGTTCGTCGACAACAGATAGCGCGAGCGCCAGGAATAGGCGACGCGCAACGAGATCGGGTTGCGCTCGTACAGCAGCGTCGCGTTCAGATTATGCTTCGACAACCCGACCAGCGGCGCGTCGTTGCGAGCGGCGCCGGTGATGTCGCGATAGACATCGCCCGGATTGCTGCTCTTGATGAAGGTGTAGTTGCCCTCGAACCCGATCCCGGCAAGCGCACCGGGCAGCATGTCGAGGAAGAACCGGCCACCGGCCTCGACGCCCTTGACGGTCGCCGCCTTGGTCGAATTGACATAGTCGGTCGCCGACGCAGCCACATTCTCGGTCGTCCCGTCAGTGAACTGGATCGTGACCTGCCGGCTGGTCAGCGCATAGATCGGCAGGTTGGTCAGCCGCTTGTAGAACGGGGCCAGATGGAAGGACGTGCCCGCCCGGCCGTAATATTCGAGCGAGAGGTCGACATTATTCGACAGCGTCGGCTTCAGCAACGGATTGCCCGTGTCCGCGGTGAAGTTGTTGAACGTGCCGATCCCGCCGGGTGTCTGGCTGGGGGTCGTCGCCACGCCGATCGAACCCGACGCACGCAGCGCGTTGAAGCTCGGCAGATCCATCGTGATGTTGTACCCGCCGCGGACCTTGATCCGGTCGGTCGGCGAATATTCGAGATTGATCGACGGCAGCACGCGCGTGAAGTCCGCCTTGCCGCCGCGGGCGAGGAACGTGTTCGCCAGCGTCACCTGCGCGCCGTCGCGGATGAAGACGGTCCCGCCATTCTGCTGGATGAACCCGCTGCCTTCATTCTCGATATGCACGACACGCACGCCGACGTTACCGGAAATGCCGCGTGCGCCTTCCTCGGGCCCGAAGCGGAGCAGTGCATAGCCCGCGATATTCTCGGTACGGTTATTCACCTGATCGCCCGGCAGGACGAACCCGACAGGCCGGATCGCCAGCGTGCCGTCGGGGTTGAACTGGCCGCCATAGCCGGTGACCGGGAGCTGCCCCTTGGACGAGCAATTGCTATAGAGAGGGCTGGCCACGTTCGGTGTCGCGGGGTTGTTGTCGTCGTCAACGGTCGCAGGGCCGCAGAAGCCGGCGGGCGGTGCAGTCACCAGCCCGGTACGGTTTTCATTGAAGCGCGACGCCAGATCCTCCGATGCGAACATCAGGTTGCCCGGCAGCGTCGTGTTGCCACGGAAGAAGTCCTTGAATGCATGGCTGGCGACGTCGCCCGACGCTGCATTGGCATAGGTCAGCTGCGGATCGCCATTCCAGCCGCGACCCAGCGCGGTCCAGTTATAGCCGTTCGACAGATCGCGCTCGGTCCGCTTGGCATAGCGCCCGCCGACCTTGACCGACCGGAAGAAGCTGTTGTCGAACGTATATTCGGCATCGAGCTGCCCTGAATCGAGCCGCCCCTTGTTCCGTTCGTTGTGCGGCATCGACGCCGTCCAGAAATAATTGGCCGGATCGGCGAACGACGCCTGCGTCGCAGGACTGACGGTGATCTGCGGCAGGTCACCCGTCAGGTCCATGCCGAAGCTCTGGCCGAAGCCGACGTCGCGGAAGATGTCGAGACGATCATAGACCTGCCGCGAATCGACGCGCTGCAGCGATCCCTTCAGCGACACATGGCTGTCTGTGGGTGCCCAGACGAACGACAGCGAATAATCGCGCGTCCGCGTGTTGCTCTCGACGAACCCTTTGTTGCCGCTGCTGTTGACCGCCCCACCCGTCGGGGCAAACGTCGCCGTGTCGCGGTTGAACAGCGCGCTCGTCTTGGTGAGCAGGCCGTTGCTGTCGAACGAGCTGCTCGCCGGATCGACCGCCAGAGTCTGCGAATCCAGCTGCGTGCCGTAATCGCTCGACTGGCTCTTGTAGCGCGACTGGAAGAAGCTGCCGGTGAAGGTCAGCGATTCGGCCGGCTGCCACTGCGCCGCGCCATAGATGCCGTAGCGCTTGTACTGAAACGCCTCGTCGCCATAGGCGAAGCCGCTGGGGACGTACCGCTCGTTGCCATCGCTGAGCTTGGTCTTGAAATACGGGCTGACGCGGATGAACTGCGACAGCGAGCTGAACTGGCTGAACGCGACGTCGCCGAGCAGGCCGATCCGGCCGATCGGCGTATCGAACGAATCGGTGATCAGGACCGATCCCGACGGATCCGCCTTGTTCGCCATGTCGCCGAGCGCGAGTTCGCCGGTGCCAGCAATGTGGAACTTGCCGTTGAAGTCGAACGGCATCTTGGTGCGCAGATCGATCTGGCCGCCGGTGCCGCCTTCGATCAGGTCAGCCGTCGATGCCTTGTAGACGTCGACCGCCGCCATCAGTTCGGGCGTGACATCGCTCCACAGGATTGCGCGGCCGTTGTTCGCGCTGAAGATCTCGCGGCCGTTCAGGCGCGACGCGACGCCCGTCAGGCCACGGACCTGCACGCCCGACCCCTGGACCGAATAATGGTCGGGATCGCCCAGTGCGGCAAAACGGACGATCGAGACGCCCGAGACGCGCTGCAGGACTTCGGTGATCGAGTTGTCGGGCAGCTTGCCAGCATCATCGGCGACGACCGAGTCGACGATCGTCTCGCTGCGACGCTTGCGCTCGTCCGCCGCCTCGAGCGCGGCGCGACGGCCGGTGATGACGATATCACCGTCCAAGGTCGCATCGGCCGCGGGTTGCCCGACCTCCTGTCCCGGCGTCGCGGCCTGGGTCGTGTCGGGCGACACGGTCTGCGTTTCCGCCTGCGCCCATGCAGCGCTGCCCGCGCCTGCTGCCAGCAACGCCGCAAGCGACACACCGACCCGCATCGCGATCGCCACACGCCCACGTGGCCCCGAATTCAGAACGAACGCCTTCATAACCCCTCCCCATGCCGCAGCGCATCAGACGCACCACATCAGCAACGGCGCATCTGTAAACGAATGCTACCGCTACCGCCGTTAGGCTGATCTGATTTAGAAGACAATAGAGACAAAGCGAGGATGTGAGACTTAAACGAAAGCAATCAAATCATAAATTGATTTTGTTAAACCTAAGCAAACAGGCAGCTGCGAGCCGAGTTTTGCGACACGAGTGCTTACCTTTGTTGCTGAGTACCCGCCGGCCCGTCAGGCTAGCTTGGTCCCGTATCCACTGGCCTCGTCGGGCGCAACGGCATTCGGGTCGCAGCCGGGCGCTATCTCGGATAGCGATATCACGGCCGGGTCGCGCGTGGTGCGCACAAGACAATCGGGGCGTGTGGACGGCCACACGCCCCGCGAAATGTTACCAGATATGGACGCGGTCGCCGGGCGCCAGATACAGCGCGTCACCGGGTTTGACCCCGAACGCCGTATACCAGGCATCGACATTACGGACGATCCCGTTGACGCGGTAGAAGGGCGGCGAGTGCGGATCGGTGAGCAGCCGCGCGCGCGCTGCGCCCTCACGCAGCTTTGCCTGCCACGCTTGCGCATAAGCAAGGAAGAATCGCTGGTCGCCGGTCAGCCCACCGATCACGGGCGCCTTGCCATGCTCCGCCTGGTATTTCTGATAGGCGGCATAGGCCGTCTCGACCCCACCCAGATCGCCGATATTCTCGCCCAGCGTCAACGCACCCTTCACGCGGACACCCGGGATCGGTTCATAGGCGTCAAACTGCTTCGACAGCGCGGCGGTGCGCTGCGTGAAGGCGGTGCGGGCGGCCGGCGTCCACCAGTTCTCGAACTTGCCCGTCGCGCTGAACTGGCTGCCCTGGTCGTCGAAACCATGCCCCATCTCATGCCCGATGATCGCGCCGATCGCGCCGTAATTGACCGCCGCGTCCGCCTTGGGATCAAAATAGGGTGGCTGCAGGATCGCCGCGGGGAAGGTGATCTGGTTGTTGAGCGGATCGTAATAGGCGTTCACCGTCTGCGGCGTCATGCCCCACAGCGTACGATCGACGGGCTTGCCGAGCCGCGAGAGGTCGAGCTGATGCTGGAATTCGCCCGCACGCATCGCATTGCCGACCGGATCGCCCCGGACGACGTTGAGCGATGAATAGTCGATATATTTGACCGGATGGCCGATCCGCGGATCGAACGCGGCGAGCTTGGCCAGCGCCTGGGTCTTGGTCGCGCCATCCATCCAGCTGTTCGCGGTGATCCGCTCCTTGTACGCCGCGCGCAGATTGGCGATCAACTCGCCCATCTTCGCTTCGCTCTCGGGCGGGTAATGCCGCTTCACATAGACTTCGCCGACGGCTTCACCCATCGTGCCGTTGACCAGCGCGATGCCGCGCTTCCACCGCGCGCGTTGCTCCGGCTGATCGGCCAGCGTCTTGCCGTAGAAATCGAACGTCGCCTGATCGAACGCCTTGGGCAGCGCACCGGCGCTTGCGGAGGCGAGGCGAAACTTCATCCAGTCCTGCCACGTCGACACGGGCGTCGCGGCAAAGATCTTGCCAAGCTCGGTCAGCGCGGTCGAGTTGGTCATGTAGACAACCGGGAATTGCGCATAGCCCGCGGTCGACAGCAACAGCGGCCAGTCGAAATCGGGCGCCAGCGCCTTGCGGCCCGCCGCATCCATCGGCTTCAGCATCGCCTGCAGGTCGCGCGACTGGACCGGCGACCACTGGACCTTGGCCATCGCGGTTTCGAGCGCGACGATCCGGTCCGCCCTGGCCGACGCATCCGCCACGCCGGACAGCGTCAGCATCTTCTCGACATAGGCGCGATACGCCGTGCGGAAGGTGTCGTACTTGGCGCCCTGCTCGAGATAATAATCCCGGCCGCCCATGCCGAGCGACCCCTGCCCTGCGGCCACCGCGTAGCGCTTCGGATCGGCGGGATCGGGCAGCTGACCGACCTCGACCGGCGACGCATAGCCGACCGTCGAGAACAAGGTCTGGAGCTTCTGCTTGTCGGTCGCGGCGTCGATCTTCGCGAAATAGGGCTTGAGCGGTGCGGCGCCGGCGCGCTCGATCGCGGCCTCGTCCATGAAGCTCGCATAGAGATCGCCGAACTGCTTGGCCCCGGCGCCGACCGCGGCGGGGTCGCGCGCGGCATCGTCGAGGATCGCGCGGACCTGCTGCTCGGCCTGATCCGCCAGGATCACGCTGCCGCCCGCGGACGTGCGATCCGGCGCAATGGTGGTGCGCTTGTCCCAGGCGCCATTGGCGTGCGTCCAGAAATCGTCACCAGGCTTCACGGCCTTGTCGGCAGCGGTCAGGTCGATCCCGAAGCTGCCATAGCGTGCGCCGGCCGGTGTGCCGGTCTGGGCCAGACCAGGTGCGGACAGGGCAAGCAGCGCCACCCCCAGCGACAGACGCGAAATACGATTGAACGGCATCATAGCTCCTCCAGAAAACCGGGGTTGGATCCCCGAAATGATATGAACGGTACGCATGCGTCAGGCGGGCGTACGCTGCATCAACCGGGCCAGTGCGGCGAGGTTGGGCTTCTGCCCCGCATTGAGCAGGCTGGCGCGAAATACGCGCGCGAGCAAGACGAACTCGATGCCGATGAACACCGCCAGCAGCGCGCCGCTGCCGACGATCTCCATGGTCGAAACCCCGCTGCCGAGCCGCGCCAGCATCGTGAACGGCGTGTAGATCGGGATCCAGGTCAGTATTTTGATCGCGGTCGCGCCGCTGTTCGACAGGACGCCTTGCGCGACGACCGTGAACGGCATCGCGATGACCAGCAGCACGGGCGTCAGATAGCTCTGCGCATCACGCATCGAATCGCTCATCGCGCCGATCGCCAGCAGGATCATCGACACCATCAGATAGCCTGCGAGGAAGAAATACAGCATCACCAGGATGATCCAGGGCGAGGCGAGCGGCGCGAGTGCGACGTGCAGGAACGCGCCCACCGCCCCTTGCGTCGCCACCGCGGCACCGGTCGCGCAAAGCCCCCAGACCAGGACCATCGTCAGCCCGACCGCGACCGTCCCCGCGAGCTTGCCATAGAGCAGCTCGTCGGGGCTGATGCAGGCGAGCACCGTCTCGATCAGCTTGTTCGACCGCTCCTCGACCAGCCCCTGCAGGATCCAGTTGCCCGACAACAGCAGCGACATCAGCAGGATATAGGCGCTGAGCAACGGCACCACCGATCGCACCAGCATCCGTTCGCGCCCGCCCCCAGGCGCCGGGGTCGAGACCGCGATCGCCGGGACCAGACTGGTCGCGGTGCGCGCCTGATCGCGCGCGAACCCGGTCGACTCGAGATAGGCGGTACGCAGGTCCTGCGTGAGCACGGTCTGCAACGGCTGGACGAAATTCGCGCCAGGCTGCTCGCTCGACCAGAGCCGCACATCGGCGGTCTGCACGCCGAAGCCGCGCGGGATATAGACTGCATAGTCGAGCGGCTTGGCCGTCTTGTTGCCGAATTCGCCCGGCTGGAGCAGCGGCTTCAGCTGCGCATCGAGCGCGCCGGGCGCCGCGCGCGCAATTGCAGGCGGCGTTGGCAGGACCACGAAATCGGCCTCGGGCGCGTCGAACTTCGGCGTTTCCGAGGTCGTCGCCGGCCGCATCGCCGCCAGCGCGGCAGGCAGGCCGCCGGCCTTCACGAACGTCGCGACGTCGGCATCACCGAACAACCGGTCATGCTGCGCCCACAGCGCGCCCGGATCGGCGCGGTCGAGCCCGTAGCGCTGTGCGTAGCGCGACAGTGCGGTCAGGACCCGCCGCTGGTGATCGGTATCGAGCCGTGCGCGGATCGCCGCCGCGGCACGGCCATCGGCATCGATCAGCATGACGCGCTGGGTCTTTTCGGACTGGGTCAGACGGCTCGCGATCGGCCCGACCGCCAGCGCCAGCGGCAGGATCAGCAGCGTCAGCCAGAAGCTGCGCATGCCCGTGATCTGTCGGAACTCGCGCATCGCGACGAGAAGGATATTGTGGGTCATGCTGCATGCTCCGCCATAGCCGGGTCGGCAGGCCCGGCTGGAGGGGTGCCGACAAGATGGAGAAAGACGTCGTGCAGGCTGACGCGGTGCTGGTCGAACCGCCGCAGCGTCACGCCTTGCTCGGTCAGGCATTGCAGCACGTCGGCAGGATCGATCCCCTCGGCCAGCGTCACGTCATAGTCGCGCCAGCCCTGTGCGTCGGCCGCGCCGGGCTCCGCGCGCTCGACGCCGGGACACCGCATCGGCGTATCGCGCGCGACGATCGTCAGGCGGGCCGGCAACCTCCCGCGGGCCTCTGCCTGCGTACCCTCGAACACCTTGCGCCCTTGCGACAGCAGCAACAGCCGGTCGCACAGCCGCTCGGCATGCTGCATCACATGCGTCGAGAACACCACGGTCGCCCCGCCCCTCGCGGCCTCCAGGATCTCATGTTCCAGCAGCCCCTGGTTCACCGGGTCGAGGCCGGAAAAGGGTTCGTCGAGCAGCAGCAGTTTCGGGCCGTTGACCAGCGTCGCAGCGAGCTGGACCTTCTGCGCCATACCCTTGGACAGCTTGTCGATCTGCATCTTGGCGGATGCCGCAAGGCCGAACCGGTCGAGCAGCGCATGGCCCTTCGCGCGCGCCGCGGCCGCCGACATGCCCTTCAGCCGCCCGAAATAGGTGACGGTGTCGATCGCGGTCATCCCGCGGTACAGCCCGCGCTCCTCGGGCATGAAGCCCAGATCGGCGGCATTCTCGCGCCCGGGCGGACAGCCGAGTACCGAGATCCGTCCCGCCGTCGGCCGCACGATGTCGAGCACCATCCGCAGCGACGTCGTCTTGCCCGCGCCATTCCCGCCGAGAAAGCCGAAGATCTCCCCCGGCCGTACCGCAAAACTCAGCGCGTCAACCGCGGTCCGCTCGCCGAACCGTTTCGTCACCCCGTCCAGAACCAGTGCGTCCATCGGACCATCCCCCCCGTTTAAATTCCGTCTTCGCCCCGTTCATCCTCGTCGACGACCCGCAGCAGGTCGCCCGGCTGGCAGTCGAGCACGCGGCAGATCGCCTCCAGCGTCGTGAAGCGGATCGCCTTGGCCTTCCCCGTCTTCAGGATCGACAGA
>NZ_JPJC01000169.1:0-2462 GCF_000733135.1 Sphingomonas sp. FUKUSWIS1 | reverse complement strand
GACGCGGCCGGCGCGCCCGCATCGCGCGGCCCGCCGCCTGCGACTCGTCGGCGCGGCTGGCGGATCCGTAAGGCGTCCCGTCCCGATCGTTCACCGGACCATCATTCAAAGGACCATCATGCTCTGGTCGATCATTCGAAGGACCATCGATCGCAGGACCATCGATCACTGGGCAATGCCGCCGACGGGCACGCCGCCGACACGGCCGAGCACGGTTTCGCCGGCGATGCTGCGCTGGCCGAGACAGACCTGGGGGACGACATGATCGGGGAGATAGACGTCGACGCGGCTGCCGAATCGGATGAGCCCGATCCGCTGGCCGACCGCGACCATGTCGCCCGCCTTGACGAAGCCCAGGATGCGGCGCGCGACAAGCCCGGCGATCTGGGTGAAGCCGATCCGCATGCCGTTGCGATCCTCGACCACGAAATGCTGGCGCTCGTTTTCCTCGGACGCCTTGTCAAGATCGGCGTTGAGGAACTTGCCCGAGATATAGACGACCTGGCGGATCGTGCCCGCGATCGGCGTGCGGTTGATGTGCACGTCGAACACCGACATGAAGATCGACACGCGCACCAGCGGGGCGTCGCCGAGACCATTCTCGCCGGCGAGTTCGCGCGGGATGGGGACGCGCTGGATCATCGTGATCAGCCCGTCGGCGGGGGCGACGATCAGCCCCTCGCCCTGCGGCGTGGTGCGGACGGGGTCGCGGAAGAAGGTCGCGACCCAGATCACGACGCCGACCATCGGCCAGAACAGCACATGGCTGAGCATCGTCAGCAGCAATGTGATGCCGGTCGCGATGGCGACGTATTTATAGCCTTCCGGATGGACTGCGGGAAATCGCCATTTGACCGTGGAGGTCGTGACGGGCGGCTTGTCGAGCGATGCCATAGCGTGCGGGTCTATCCGTGCCGGACGCGCGATACAACGATGAACAGCCTTTTCGCGACAGGACCGTGGGTTGCGCGAGGTTGCTCGAGGTTGCCTCGCACGACATTCGGTCGTCGATCGGCGCGCGCCCGACGGTTGATCGGCGGGGCCGGCTCCCCTAGACGCTCCCCCAACCCCCTCCCCCGAAGGATGATATATGGCGAAGATCAAGGTTAAGAATCCGATCGTGGAGATCGACGGCGACGAGATGACCCGGATCATCTGGGAATGGATCCGCGAGCGCCTGATCAAGCCGTATCTCGACATCCAGCTCGATTATTATGATCTGGGCGTCGAGCATCGCGACGCGACCGACGACCAGGTGACGATCGACAGCGCGCTCGCCACGCAGAAGCACGGCGTCGCGGTCAAGTGCGCGACGATCACGCCCGACGAGCAGCGCGTGACCGAATTCGGCCTGAAGAAGATGTGGAAGTCGCCCAACGGCACGATCCGCAACATCCTGGGCGGGACGATCTTCCGCGAGCCGATCGTGATCAAGAACGTCCCCCGCCTGATCCCGGGCTGGACCCACCCGATCGTCGTCGGCCGCCATGCGTTCGGCGACCAGTATCGCGCGACCGATTTCCTCGTCCCCGGCCCCGGCAAGCTGCGCCTGGTGTTCGAAGGCGATGACGGCGCGACGATCGACCGTGAAGTGTTCCAGTTCCCGTCGGCGGGCGTCGCAATGGCGATGTACAATCTCGACGACTCGATCCGCGACTTCGCGCGCGCGTCGATGCATTACGGCCTGAACCTGAAATGGCCGGTGTATCTGTCGACCAAGAACACGATCCTGAAGGCCTATGACGGCCGCTTCAAGGACCTCTTCGCCGAGGTTTTCGAGAGCGAATTCAAGGACAAGTTCAAGGAAGCGGGCATCGTCTACGAGCATCGCCTGATCGACGACATGGTCGCATCGGCGCTGAAGTGGAACGGTGAGTTCGTGTGGGCGTGCAAGAACTATGACGGCGACGTCCAGTCGGACCAGGTCGCCCAGGGCTTCGGCTCGCTGGGTCTCATGACCTCGATCCTGCTGACCCCGGACGGCAAGACCGTCGAGGCCGAGGCCGCGCACGGCACGGTCACGCGCCACTTCCGCATGCACGAGCAGGGCAAGGCGACCTCGACCAACCCGATCGCGTCGATCTTCGCCTGGACCGGTGGTCTCAAGTATCGCGGCAAGTTCGACGACACGCCCGACGTGACGAAGTTCGCCGAGACGCTCGAGCGCGTCTGCGTCCAGACGGTCGAGAACGGCCACATGACCAAGGATCTCGCGATCCTGATCGGCCCCGACCAGCCCTGGATGACGACCGAGCAGTTCTTCGAGCAGGTCCGCTCGAACCTCGAAGCCGAAATGGCCAACTGGGCGTGACGGACGGCCCCTCCCGGAAACGGGAGGGGCCTTTTTTTTTGGGTGCGGGTTGGGTGGTAGCGGCCTTCCGTGACGCCGCGCGCTCCTGCCGCGGCGAGGCTCGGCCGGCCCGGCGTCCAAGGCCCGCCCGGCTCTCCGACTCCCCCGCCTT
>NZ_JPJC01000168.1:0-6593 GCF_000733135.1 Sphingomonas sp. FUKUSWIS1 | reverse complement strand
GGGGTTCGCGGTCGATGGCGGTGTGCTCGGCGATGCCGCGGTCGAGCCGCTCGCGGCGGCGGCCTGGGAGCTGGCGCAGCGGCGCGGCTGCCCGTCGGTCGAGCTTCGCGGTGGCGCTGTGCCCGCGGGCTGGGACAGTGACGCGGACAGCTATCTGGGGTTCGCGCGCGATCTGGCGGCGGATGACGATGCCGAACTGCTCGCCATCCCGCGCAAGCAGCGCGCCGAGGTGCGGCGCGCGCTCGGCCTCGATCTCGACATCGCGACCGGCCGCGACCGGGCGATGCTCGCCGAGCATTACCGCGTCTATGCCGAATCGGTGCGCAATCTGGGGACGCCGGTCTTTCCCGCGCGGCTGTTCCGCAGCGTCGTCGAGACGATGGATGCCGACGTGCTGACCGTCCGCCACCGCGGCCGCGCGGTCGCGAGCGTGCTCAGCCTCTATCACCGCGGGACGGTCTATCCCTATTGGGGCGGCGGGACCGAGGCGGCGCGCGGCCTGCGCGCGAACGACCGGATGTATTTCGCGCTGATGGCGCATGCCCGTGCGCGCGGCTGCACGCGGTTCGATTTCGGACGGTCCAAGACCGGTACCGGCGCGGCCGCGTTCAAGAAGAACTGGGGATTTACGCCCGTGCCGCGGCTTTATGCCAAGCGCAGCGACGGCCCCGCGCGCGAGGTCAATCCGCTCAATCCCAAATATGCGCTGATGGTGCGTAGCTGGAAGAAGATGCCGCTCTGGGCGGCCAATCTCGCCGGGCCGTGGATCTCCCGGGGTCTGGGGTGAGCGATCTGCTGTTCCTGGCGCACCGCGTGCCGTTCCCGCCCGATCGCGGCGACAAGATCCGCAGCTTCCACGTCCTCCGTTATCTCAGCGCACGCATGCGCGTCCATCTCGTCGCATTTGCCGACGACGCGGCGGACCTCGATCCGCCTGCGGCCTTCACGGACATGCTGGCGAGCTGCACGATCCTGCCACGCGGCAAGTCGCAGGCGCGCGCCGGACTCGAGGCGCTGGCCACCGGCAAGCCCGTCTCGCTGACGGCGTTCGCTTCTCCCGCCATGCAGGCCGCGGTCGCTCGCATCCTGCCACGCGTCGACGGCATCTACTGTTTCTCGGGTCAGATGGCGCAGTACCTCCCCGATGACGGGCCACCCGTGGTCATGGATTTCGTCGACATGGACTCCGCCAAGTTCGCAGGCTTCGCGGATGACGCGCGCGGCCCGATGCGCTGGATGATGCGCCGCGAGGCACGGCTGTTAGGGGCCTTCGAGCGGGGGGTTGCGGCGAGGGTCTCCGCCAGCCTGTTCGTCAGCGAAGCCGAAGCCGCCCTGTTCCACACCGGCGGCGCCACCGGCCGCATCCTCGCGGTCGAGAACGGCATCGACTCCGCCACGTTCGATCCGGCGGGGAAGGCTGGCAAGTCTGGGCAGGCCGCAACCCCACCCTACCACCCCGGCGAAGGCCGGGGCCCAGTTGGAAAGGCCGCAGTAACACCGGACAGTCCGTCGCCATCAACGTCCCCCAACTGGACTCCGGCCTCCGCCGGGGAGGTGAAGGGCGGCGCGCCCGACCCGGCTGCGCATGGCGGGCAGACCCCAACCCATACTTACCACCCCGGCGAAGGCCGGGGCCCAGTTGGAAAAGTCGCAGTAACAGCGGACAGTCCGTCGCCATCAACATCGCCCAACTGGACCCCGGCCTCCGCCGGGGAGGTGAAGAGTGGGCTGGTCATCGGCAGCGCCCACGCAGACCCACTGATCGTCTTCACCGGCCAGATGGACTACCGCCCCAATATCGACGCCGTGACGTGGTTCGCCCGCGACATCCTCCCCCGGATCCGCACGCAACACCCGACGGCGCGGTTCGCGATCGTCGGCCGCGCCCCGACTCCGGCGGTGCAGGCGCTGGCAGGCGAGGCGGTGATCGTCACCGGCGCGGTCGACGACGTGCGCGGCTGGCTCGCCGCGGCCGATGTCTGCGTCGCCCCGCTGAAACTCGCCCGCGGCATCCAGAACAAGGTGCTGGAGGCGATGGCGATGGCGCGGCCTGTCGTCGCCTCGGCGGCGGCAGCGGAGGGCATCGACCACGCCGGCACGATCCGCGTCGCGGCGGACGCGCGCGAATTCGCCGCGCAGGTCCTCGCGCTGCTCGACGAACCCGCCGACGCGGCCGACCTCGGGCGGGCCGCGCGCGCGCAGGTGCTGCGACGCTATGGCTGGGACGCGCGGCTCGCACCGCTCGACGCGCTGTTCGGAGTCGATGGCGGCCAGTCCGCATCGTGACCGATCGCCCCGCGACGTCCTGGCCCCGGCATCTGCTCGCGCTCGGCATCGCGGCGACCCTGCTGCTCGCGCTGTTCCGCCGCGACGTCGCCGATCTGACGACGATCTGGTGGACCAGCACGACCTTCGGCCACTGCCTGTTCATTACCCCGGTGATCGCCTGGCTGGTGTGGCAGCGGCGTGGCGCGCTCGCGCAGCTGACGCCCGTTGGCTGGTGGCCGGGGCTGGCGCTGGTCGCGGTCGGCGGGGCAGGGTGGCTGATGGGCGACGCGGCCTCGGTCAATCTCGCGCGGCAACTGGGGCTGGTACTGATGCTGCAGGGCGCGGTCGTCGCGATCCTCGGCCCCAATGTCGCGCGCGGATTGCTGTTTCCGCTCGGCTATGCGCTGTTCCTCGTGCCCTTTGGCGAGGGGATCGAGCCGCCCTTGCAGGCCGTGACGGTCGCGATCGTCATGCCGCTGCTGCATCTGGTCGGCGTGCCCGCGGTCGTCGACGGCGTGCTGATCCATGCCGGCCGCTATTATTTCGAGGTCGCGGAGGCGTGCTCGGGCGCCAAGTTCGTGATCGCGATGGTCGCGTTCGCGGTGCTGGTCGCCAATGTCTGCTTCGTGTCGTGGCGGCGGCGGGCGGTGTTTCTCGCCGTGTCGGTGGTCGTGCCGGTCGTCGCCAACGGGTTTCGTGCGTTCGGGACGATCTGGGCCGCCGAGCTGACCTCGGTCGAGGCGGCGACGGGGATCGATCACATCGTCTATGGCTGGCTGTTCTTCGCGCTCGTGATGGCGGCGGTGCTCGCGATCGGCTGGCGCTGGTTCGACCGCGCGCCCGACGATCCCGCCTTCGATCCCGCGCAGCTGCAGGCGGTCCCGCGCTATCGCGGCGACCTCGCCATCATCACGCTGCTCGTGCTGGCGGTGGCATCGGCGTTTCCCGCGTGGAGCACGGCCATCGCCGAGCGGCGGCAAATGCTGCCAGCGCATATCACGCTGCCCGACGTGCCCGGCTGGCACCGCGTCGATGTCAGCGTCCGCGCGCCGTGGATGCCCTGGTATCCGGGCGCCGACCATTATCTGTTCGGCCGCTACGCCGACGCCTCGGGCGCGACCGTCGACATGGCGCTCGCGGTATTCGGGCGGCAGGGCGACGGGCACGAGCTGATCGCGTTCGGCACGGGCGTGCTGCGCGAGGAGGATCGCTGGGTCCGCGTCGCCGACCTGCCCCCGGTCGCGGACGCCGCGGGCGCGCGCGGTTCGGCGATGCGGATTACCGCGCCCGGACCCGTGGAGCGCATCGTCGCGACGTGGTACCGGGTCGGCGATGCTACCACCGATGACGGGATGATCGTGAAGATCGAGACGATGAAGGCGCGGCTGTTCGGCGGACCGCAGCGCGCGGTTGCGGTGCATCTGTCGGTCGAGGGCGGCGATCCGCGACCGATGGCGCGCTTCCTTGCCGCGCTCGGACCGGTCGGCACGGTCGCCGATCACGCCGCGGGCCTGCGCTGAATGTGCGGGATTGCCGGGATCTTTCACCCGGGCACGCCAAAGCCGGTCGATCCGAACCGCATCCAGGCGATGATCGCCGCGCTCGCGCATCGTGGTCCCGATGGCGACGGCATCTGGACCGCGCCGGGCGTCGGGCTGGGGCATCGCCGGCTGTCGATCATCGACCTCGAAGGCTCGCCGCAGCCGATGTCCGATGGCGAGCTGACGATCAGCTATAATGGCGAGATCTACAATTTCGCCGAGCTTCGCGCCGACCTGATCGCGGCCGGCGCCCGGTTCCGGACCGCGGGCGATACCGAGGTGCTGCTCCACGGCTGGCGCGCCTGGGGGCCGTCGATGCTCGACCGGCTGAACGGCATGTTCGCCTTCGCGATCCACGACGCGGGCGCCCGCGCGCTGTTCCTCGCGCGCGACCGGCTGGGGGTGAAGCCGCTTCATTATGTCGAGCTGGCGGACGGGTCGGTGGCGTTCGCCTCCGAGCTGAAGGGCCTGCTCGCCAACCCGCTCGTCCGGCGCGCGCCCGATCTGTCCGCGGTCGAGGATTACATGGCGCTCGGCTACGTCCCCGACGACGCCTGCCTCGTCGCGGGCGTGAAGAAGCTCGCGGCCGGGCATTTCCTGCTGATCGAGCGCGGGCGCGGCATGCCCGCGCCGCGCCGCTGGTGGGACGTCGACTTCTCCAACCGCGCGACCGGCTCCACCAAGGCGCTGGGCGAGGAACTGGTCGAGCGGATGCGCGCGGGCGTGCGGTCTCGGATGGTCGCCGACGTGCCCTTGGGCGCGTTCCTGTCGGGCGGGGTCGACAGCTCGGCGGTGGTCGCGCTGATGGCGGAGGCGAGCCCGCGCGCGGTCCGGACCTGCACGATCGGCTTCGACGAGGCGGGGCATGACGAGCGCGGCCATGCGACGACGATCGCACGCCGCTTCGCGACCGATCATGCCGAGCGCGTGGTCGATCCCGACGACTTTGCGCTGATCGACACGCTGGTCGCCGCGTTCGACGAGCCGTTCGCCGACGGATCCGCGCTCGCCACCTATCAGGTCTGCGCATTGGCGCGCGAGCGGGTGACGGTCGCGCTGTCGGGCGACGGCGCGGACGAGGCGCTCGCGGGCTATCGCCGCTACCGCTTCCAGGCGGCGGAGGAACGCGTGCGCGGCATGCTCCCCGCGCATCTCAGGACGCAGATTTTCGGCGCGCTCGGTCGGCATTACCCCAAGGCAGACTGGGCGCCGCGACCGTTCCGCGCGAAATCGACGCTGCTCGCGCTCGCGGCAGGGGGCGGCGAGGCCTATGCCCGCTCGGTCGGCGTGACGACGCCCGAGGTCCGCGCCCGGCTGTTCTCGGGCGCCGCGCAGGCCGCGCTGGGCGGCTACCGCGCGGAGGAACGCTATGTCGCGACGATGGCCAATGCGCCCGCGCGCGACGCGATCGACCGCGCGCAATATGCCGATCTCAAGCACTGGCTGCCCGGCGACATCCTGACCAAGGTCGACCGCACCAGCATGGCGGTCGGGCTTGAGGCGCGCGAACCGCTGCTCGACCACCGGCTGGTCGAGTTCTGCGCGACATTGCCCGTCGGCATGCGGCTGCGTCACGGCGAGGGCAAATGGCTGATGAAGAAGGCGATGGAGCCTTATCTGCCGAAGGAGATCCTCTATCGCCCGAAAATGGGCTTCGTGACGCCGATCAGCGCGTGGTTCCGCGGCGCGCTGGCGGGCGAGGCGAGCGCGCTCGGATCATCGCGGATGCTCGCCGAGACGGGCTGGTTCGACATGGCCGCGATCACCGCGCTCGCCGAGGCGCATCGCGGCGGACGTGCCGAGCATGGCCGCACGCTGTGGCAGCTGATGATGCTCGAACGGTCGCTGAAGCGGGTGTTCGGCTAGGCCCGGCGCCAGCGTTCGCGGCCTGCCCTTCGACTTCGCTCAGGGCGAACGGAGGGGGCACACACACCCGCCGTCAGAGCGGCGCTTCGGGCCCGATCGCCTCGCGCATCCAGCGGTCGAACAACTGCGGCCAGAGCGAACCCGGCGAACTCGCGGGCAGGCGCGTGCCGAAGCCGTGGCGCCCACGCCGCAGGATATGCGCCTCGACCGGAATGTCGACGCGGCGCGCGGCGGCGAGCATGTCGAGGCTGTTGGCGACCGGCACCGTGTCGTCATCCTCGGCATGGACCAGGAACAGCGGCGCGTCGCCGCTGCGCAGATTGCGGTCGATCGCATAGCGCGCCTGCATCGCCGGATCGGGATTGGGCCCCAGCAGCTGCGCGCGCGACCCGCCATGGCTGCGCCCCGGATCCATGTTCGACACCGCGTACATCAGCCCCGCAAAGGCCGGCCGCGCCGACAGCCGGTCCGCGGCATCGACCGGGCGATAGACCTCGAGCCCATGATGGATCTCGAGCGACCCGGCAAGATGCCCGCCCGCCGAAAAGCCGAGCACGCCCAGCGTCTCGGGGTTGATCGCATAGCGCCGCGCATTGGCGCGGATCAGTCGCATCGCGCGCTGCACGTCGGACAGCGGCACGTTGGCGCGGTCCGCCCAGCCTTCGCCAGGCAGCCGGTAGCTGAGCACGAACACCGTGACACCGAAGCCGTTCAGCACCCGTGCGACGTCGATCCCCTCGTTGCGCAGCGAGGTGATCGAATAGCCGCCGCCGGGGCACACCAGCACCGCACGGCCATCGGGGCGGGCGGCGCGGAACACGCCGACCTCGGGCTGGACGACGCCGCGCATCTGCACGTCGCGGTAGCCGCCCGGGCGTCCGGTGATCACCGGGCGCGGGCGCGGCAGCGGGGTCGGCG
>NZ_JPJC01000167.1:0-2327 GCF_000733135.1 Sphingomonas sp. FUKUSWIS1 | reverse complement strand
CTGCTCCACGGTACCGGGGCGGCGACGCATAGCTGGCGGACGCTCGCACCGTTACTCGGCCAGCACTACCACGTCGTCGCGGTTGACCTGCCCGGGCATGGCTTCACCACCGGCCGCCCGGTCGGCGGTCTGTCGATCGCGGGCATGGCGGGCGCGGTCGCGACGTTGCTCGGTGCGCTGCAGGTCACGCCGCAGGTGATCATCGGCCATTCGGCGGGCGCGGCGATCGCGGCACGGCTGGCGATCGACGGCACGGCGTCCCCGGCGGCGATCATCGGGTTGAGTGCGGCGCTGCTGCCCTTTCCGGGGCTGGCCGCGACATTGTTCCCGACGATGGCGCGCGCGCTGTTCGTCAATCCGATCGCGCCGCATCTCTTCGCGCGGATCGCCCGCACCCCGGGCGAGACGGGTCGGTTCCTGTACCGGTCGACCGGATCGCGGATCGATGACGCGGGCGTGGCCTGTTATGCAGCGTTGCTCGGCACGTCGGCGCAGTGCGCGGGCGCGATCGGCATGATGGCGGCCTGGGATCTGGTCGGGTTGCGGCGGGATCTGGCGCGCCTGAAGACGCCGGTGCTGCTCGTGCACGGCGACGCCGACCGGGCGATCCCGTTGTCGAATGCGCGCGAGGCGGCGGCGGCGGTCGGTGACGGGCGGCTCGAGACGCTGCACGGGCTCGGCCATCTCGCGCATGAGGAACGCCCCGAAGAGGTCGCGGCGATCGTCCGGCAGTTCATGGAGGCCCGTATATGACCGGCATTCTCGGCCTGCTCGACCTGATGATCGCGGGCGCGCCGGTCATCATCTTCTGCGTGTGGCAGCTCGTCTCGGTCAATCGGGCGATCGCGAAGGGCCGGAACGCGAAGGACCCGCCGCCGCCGCCGGACGTCGCGTCACCAGAAGGCGCGGGGCATCCGGTAGGGGAGCATCGACTGGACGATCGGTGACCGGAAGCGGCCGAGCGCGAGGCTTTCATGCACCGCGCGCACCTCCTCGCCGAACAGCCGCGTGGCCAGCGCGGAGCGGGCATAGAAGGGGGCATCGATCCACGTCTTCACCACACGCGGGCGATGTCCCGCATCGGCCCGCGTCGCGCGCTTGATGAGCCAGCCGGTCCGCGGCAGGGCCGCCGGGGCGGGCTGGATGACGTCGTGCCACCGGCCCTGCGCATCGAATTTCAGCGCGAGGTCGAACGGCGTGCCGTCGCGGCGTCGCCCCTCGTACAGCACTGCGACGTCGCTTTTCAAATGCGCGCGTGACCAGTGCCAGTCGTCGAACCCCGCCTCGAGCGGTTCGTCGCCGAAGTTCGAGTCGAAATAGCCGGGGCCCGACCAGCGGACGCCGGGATGCGTCATCGCGACCTCGACCTGTGCGCGGGGTGCGACCGGATGCCAGCGATGCCGCCCGCCCGGATCGAGCGCGAAGGCGGTGGTGCCGATCATCGCGGGGATGACGCGGATCGTGCCGCGCACAGGGTAGGGCAGCGGCGCGGATCGTTCGCGGATCTCGATCACCAGCGTGTCGCCGTCCCAGCTGAGGCTGCTCGGGCCGACGACGAAATGATCGGTGCCCCGGTCGACGCGGTGCGCGGGACGTTCGGTCATCGCCCAGGCGCTGCCGCGCGGGCCGGTCAGCGCGACGTTGATCGCGCAGTGGTTTTCGGGGGTCTTCCGGCCGCTAAGCTTGTAATAGGGCGAGAAGACGCTGCCGATGAAGGCGATGATCGTCAGCCCGTGGGCGCCGTCCGCGCTGGTCGCGTCGACATACCACCAGGCATAGCCCTGGGCATCGACACGAACGTCGAAGCGTGGTCCCTGAGCAGGCAGTCGACGGCTAGCCGGCCGGAAAGCGCCGCCATCGGGACGCCCGCGCCGGGGTGGGTGCTCCCGCCCGCGCAATAGAGCCCAGGGATCCGAGTCCGGCTGCCCTGCCGGCGGAAGGACGCCGCCCACCCGTGCGAGGCCCGTCCATAAAGGGCTCCACCCGTCGAGGGACACAGTGCCTCGAACGCGTGCGGCGTCGTCATGACGGTCGAGGGCGCCAGATCGAGCGAAAGTCCCGCCTGCGAAACGCCCTCGAGCATGCGCCTCGTCCATGTCGCGATCTCCTCCTGGCTGGTGTCCGGTCCGTCGCCGGTGGGCGGCGCGTTGACGATGATCTGCACGCGTTCGGGGCGGGCCGGGGCGGGCGCGCCGCGGCGGTCGTCGTCGCCGCTGTCGCTGCGATCCTGCGCGCAGACATAGACGCTCGGCCGGGCGGCGGCGCGACCGGCCGACAGCGCGGCGAATTCGGCCGGATAGTCGTCCGAGAAGAAGACGGTGTGGCGG
>NZ_JPJC01000166.1:50961-59318 GCF_000733135.1 Sphingomonas sp. FUKUSWIS1 | reverse complement strand
TCACCTGGCGAAGATTGAATCAGACCGCCGACACTACTGCAAGGCCGACTTTTTCAACACAATCGGGCGTTAGCCGCCATTGGCCGTTAAACGCTGGTATGCCGGCCAGCGTCAGAGTGTCCGCCAGCACACGGTTTTGACGGATAGCCGGACAATCTCGGCGGGTAACGGGTTTGCGGACACGTTCTGTTCGCTCCTAGCGTACGCAAAACTCACTTTCGTGTCGTGATCCCATTAAGCTCAGCGTTCATCAAGCACGGCGATCGATAACGGTCATCGGCACACGCAAATGCAAGCCACCACATTTACTAAGTAAAAAAATGCCCAAGCGAACGCCTAGCTTTACAATCGCGCAACCCGTCGCTGCTCGTACTATAGTGAGCATGACGCCGGGTTATGATCGCAACTGTCGCAAACTCCGCAAGCGCCGCCTAGATACCGAACCTCCTTGCCGACATTGCAGTGGCAGGGTTACGTAACGGCAGCCGTTGGAGTGGATCGCATTGAGCTAAAAGCTCTGGGTGGCACGGATACCTGGGACAACACGCAGAGCCTGTGCCACCATTGCCACGTGGCAAAGACCACCACCGATACCCGACGGATGAGGAGGGGATAGTAAAACGCCATTACGCCCCTCCATGACTGATATGCGATGCTACGAAAACTGCCGAACAGTCTTAACTAGCTTTGTATAATTCTGAAGCAGTTTGTAATCCTTTGATCCATTTGTGAAACCGTAATCAACCACTATACGAACGCCAAACCCTTGGCTGTTGAGATTCAGCACCTCAGACAGCTTTTGATCGCTTAATTGCGCCGCGTGATGTATAGCCTCGATACCCGCTTTCACAGACTGTTCGGCATGGTTTTGCTGAAAGTGATCGGTCGTTATGAAAAACTTCCATGACGGATCATGACTCGGCAGCATTAGATCGTCGCCGCCAAGATATTGCGTAATCAGCAGCGGGATCAAGTAACTCAACTGTACATTTGCCTTCCCGACCAAAGCCATTGCCGTTTGAAGTGCCTCCATAATAGAGAATGCGTCACGAGCAGAGAGCTCATACATAGCCAGATAGGTCGCAATCACTTCTTCGGGTGGGAGTATCTCAGGCCTACCTTTTCCATCGCGAAGTACCGCCATATGATCCATGAGAGCTGGATTTATACGCAGGCGGCTTATTAGTTCCGCAATTAACGGTCGAAGCTGCGACGGTTTAAGCGCATATCGTTTGTTGAAGAAGCGCCTGAGGTAAGCCTCACCGTCGAAGCCGACGCCGTAAGCCGCACCAACAGAGTGAGCGAGCTGTCGCCCATGTAATCCCAAAACGAACGCCACACCGTCGACGTCAAAAAGGTGCTTTATCTCCTCTAGCACCTTGATGGCGTAAGTAGGACGACACCGATCAAGTTCGTCGACAATGATTGTTATCGGAAGCTTCATACCAGCCTTGACGAGCGCCGCGACAACGTCGGACAAGCTATGCTTCATATCTCGGATCGCTTGTTGGCCGTCTCGGAATTTCGCAATCCTGACGTCCATACTGGGAGCCGGTGGCTCGACCACTCTCGCTGAGACATCATTGACCAGTGCCGCCGCACCATCTTTTAAGGCGTCCTTGCGAATATCACGGTCAACCTCCGAAGCTTTCGTGAGTTCGTCCCCCAACGCTTCCGCAGCTCCCTGCGTTATCAGAAATCCGACACCCCGTTTGGCAAGGCCAATGCCGACAATCTTTGCGACCCGTCCTGCTTTTGCTTTGAACTGCGTTAGTCCTGCCTCCACGGCTGCGTCTTCTTCAGCCCACGGCTTCAACGCCTTGTCGAGTGTAGCCGCCAGCGCAACGATTGGCTCGTCCTCCAAATCATCGACCCAGGCATCAACGAAGGCGCTTACATGCTCAGTTGCCCGAAGATGACGATCAAGGCGTCGTAGGAAGAACGTCTTGCCCTGCCCGTAGCTTGTATCGAGAGCTACGACGTGGGCGTGTCCATCCTCGTGGATTGGTGCCCGCGACGCGACGCTTTCGAGGTATCCAATGAGGTCTTCGGCTTCCTCGCGGCGGTTGAGTAAGTCGCCTGCCCAAACATCATCCAGAGCTTCCATCGGATATCCTCACGCTCGCCTTACCCCGAGAGGGTGCCACAGATACCCTGTGAGGGTCTACACGGGCGTACGGCACCAGAGTGCGCTCCGGTCCCATTGATCCGCCTAGGCCCCAGTTTGAGCACGAGGACGAGGGGGCGTCAGAAATCTGAGGAATGGCGCACCAAAGCAACAGCACCCCCCTGCAAAAGACGCCTGGGTGAATTAAAATACCTATTGCTTACCCCGTAAGCTGCTGGGTAGCCGACCGCTCCTTTAAGCTTAGTTTGGGTAATGGCTCAAGCCGTCGGAGCTCGTAGATACGAAGTCGATCGTTCATTGACTTGGTGTTAGGCCATATCAATGCGGTGACCTCCTCCTTCCCGGTTATGAACAAACTTACTGACATAGTACTTGCCAGTAGTCCCTGGCTCGTTGCCGTAAGGTTTCCGGAATATGCGAGTATGCTGACCGGCAGAACGCCATCAAAAACAAGCGAGCCGACGGTGACACGAAACGCCGCCCCAGCGGCGTCAAACATTACCATGAAAGTCCGGTCATTTGAACCGAACACCCCCTTGGGATGTGGATCGCTTCGGTCGATCGATCTCAATGACTTGGCAACAACAGCATCGTACCGACGTGTTTCGTCTTGAGCAAAAGCATGAATTTCATCGAGTCTGGTTGACATTTTGCGTCGCCCAGCAAGCGCAGCCGCGCGAGTGCTAGTGATATGTTCAACGGCCTCGCCGGGATCTTTAATCTCGTCGAGCAGGCGTTCAGCGACAGCGTAGTACCCGTCGCTTATTAGCTGCGCCGCTAAGTTTGAGGTGGCTAGAGCATTTCCCGCCGAGGCAGCACGCGAATAATAATCCATACTTACCTCCTTATCGATGTCACGAATAAGGACGCCGCGATTGTTGAGGGACCAAATATGCTGATCACTCTTAGAGTCAATTTCGCAATACCGTATAAACGACATCGTCCAGTTTCTGCTATTATCAGCATAGTCCAAGGCCAAGGAGAATCGATCAGAGGCACGGCCTGGATCACCAATCAACGCCATCTCGGTAGCAATATGATAAGCGAAAGTCTGCGTTGAACTTTCTAGACTAGCGGCAAGTGCGAAGAGCATAGCAGATCGCTCGCCGGAGGTCGCACCCGCAGCGACTGTCTCTTGGTAAAAACTCAGTGCTTTGATTGGGGATATCATCCGGTAGTAGGCGTTAACTACAGAATGCAAAACGAGTGCGGCGTTGTCCTTAGTCTTTCTTGCCAGAGATTGCCGGATCAGCACCTCCGCGGTTTCAATATCGTGAGTCCCAACAGCCGTTCGGAGCATAGATAGCAGTGGCGAAACCCAGGTTACATTTGCTTCTGCTAAAGACATTAAGTCTTCTGACGCACCCGATCCGCCAAGTTCACGCTTTCTCTCGATATAATAAGTTGTCCAAAAGTCTTTATCGGTCTCGGGGTCGGCAGCCTGAAACGACGCCCAGGCAATATCTAATTCAGTGACATTTGACGCGTCAATCATTTGACCAATAGAGATGTCCCCATGATCGATCGGCGGCTCAAGCGGAGCCTCGGCGAGTGCGGCCATAGAAGGCTTCGCATCCGAACCGGCTTCACCAGTTGGAGGCGGTATGACCAAACCAGCTTCTGCATGAACTGGTGCCTGCGCGACGCTCTCCGCGATTTGCTTTGATCCATCAGCCTCAAACTTCAGCCAGTCCTTGATGCTGAAGCCAATCTTTCCTCTTTTTGATATAATCATCTTGACGATCAGCAGTATGACAACGGCGACGACGATCGTCGCAATCGGCCACGCGATAGCTTCGGCAAGTTTTACGCCGTCCATAATTCCCCCATGCCCTGGTCTGCTCGATGCCTTTGGCTAAGCAATGAGTGAAAAGAGGATCAAAACCAAAACAAAACACCGCCACGGGCTCGGCCAGCAAGCCGATCATGCCCGATTACCTCAGTGCGGAAGCCCTGGACGTATGGTTCGAACAGCTTGATCGAAGTCCCGACCGATCCTGTGTTACGTCTGTTAAAAAGCCGAGCTTGTCGCGCTGTATGTGGGCAGCTGTCATGTTAAACAAATTAAATGCTGCTATTCCACATCCGCCGCGAAAGTCGTCATCAGAATGCCAAAAATGCCGGCTAGGAGCAAACTTGGAAGGCATAGTGCTCTCATAAACCCTCGCTCCCATGACTGGCAGCTGGCAGGTATCAAAAACATAGCTATAGTCACGCTTAGATGCGCTCATCGCCAACCGGTTGATATAAATGTCGTCATAGCTGTAGTGGCTTTCAATCATGAGCGGCGGGAACTGCAATAACGGGCAATTGCCGGCTTGCATTGCGTGAGACGGATCAATGCCGGAAACTCATGTTCCGTAAGACCGAAGCCACATTCGATGCGACGGACGTGTAATGCTGACTTGCCTGTTTACGAATGGCAAAAAGGGTTTAATACGGATACTAAGGCCGAAAATGGCGCCTTGCTTGCACAAGATGTCACAGTCGATCGAACCTGATACTCAACGTGGACAGAGATGATCGGGCAATTCGCTCCTACGGACACTTGCCTGTATTAGGCATGACCGGCCATCGGCATTCACACGAAAGGTTAGCGCTTCCAGCTCAGTGATACGCTCTTCGTAGTTGAGCGTCTTGATCGATTGGTCGATAGTGATGACCCAGTAGGGCTTCCCGCGTTCTAAGTGGAAGTTAGCATAGACTTGGCTTTGATCTGTCCAGGTCACGGCGCGATTTCGCCGCTGCATGTCGAGATCAGTTGTGTTAGGATGACTGCCCTCAGGCGCCGCTTTCAGAGCCTCGCGGTAAGTGATGTACCGCGCGACGTTCGCTACCCGGCGGAATGCGGCCACCTGGGCACGCTCGCGCGCTTCGCCGGGCGGCATAACCCCGGGTGCAATACCGATACTGCCTTTTGCGAAAACATCCCAGGAGCGAAGCTTTAGGCCAAACCGATCAAGGCGATCGGCGGGAATGCAGAGTTCCGGCCTGCCGGCATACGGTGCGCTTAAGATGATCGTCCGGCATCGGCTCATCCAGCCGTCATGCCACTCTCCCAGCCGCGCCGTTGGCTTTAGGACGGAGGACTGAATTGGAAAGCTCTCGGGTGCGAGCGAACGTAGCGGGCCGTTCACTGGACCAATCGTGCTAGCCGGCACTTGGTCGAACACGCGCGGATTGCCTGTAAGTCCGATGGGCGCCGTTTCGCTTAGAGCGAGCCACCGGACAGGTGTGGGTTTTGGATCGGGCCAACTTGGCCAGAACGGATCAGTGCCCGAAAGAACGGCCGCACGTACTACATACTGGCCAACCTCGCCCACGTCGCACTCCTTTGGGATGTCGCTTGGGGCGCACCAAACGCTCTTGCCATCCCAGCGCAGCACGGTTGTGCCTGAAGGTGCCGACGCGACGAAGTCCGGTACGATCGCACCGTTAGGCCCGGCATACTGCCACCGCTCGCCTGCTTCCGCGCCGTTTCGTACCCACAACCGGACATAGGCGCCCGCCGGAAGGTTGTGCCACGTCAGCCTTAGCGCGATTTCCTCACCCAGCGGTCTGGATTCGGCTCCAATTCGCTCGACACAAAGGTAAGGTCGTGAGACCTCGGTACTCACCTGGCAGCCCGTGATCTTCTCCGGCCGCCAGACCTGCCGTTCGCGTTCGATCTCGGCCGTCCGCCGGGCTGCCGCATCCGCCTCATACCGCTCCCGCTCGCTCTTACGGTTCGTCTCTGCGTACTTAGCCGTCCAGCGCTCGCGTTCGATCCGCTCGGCTTGCAGCGCTAGGCCAAGCGAGTCGGCAGATACTGGCCCTCGCTGCTCGGTGATCGGCGCCTGCGATCGTCCGACGCCTGACGCTGCGAGCGCACCCGCCTCTAGCAAAACCGTGACGAACAATGCCAAGCGGAGCTTCATCGCAAGTTGGGTACCCCAGCGAAGTTAAAGAGGCGTTACGTCCTTTTTGTAGCTTGTTGGTTACAGGCGATCTTTCCCAACCGCCAGCATCGCAATGGGGATAGTCGTCCACGGGTGTTCCCCGCAGACCTCCTCGCGGTCTTAGAGCCTTTCTCTGGGCGACAGTAGAAGGCCAGCTTCCCAAAAGGCAGGCGGCCATCGTCTTCACTGCGCGGCGCTGCCGCCTTTCTTGCAAACGAAGGCGCAGCGAGAAAGCCGGGCAGAATCGTTCTCTTGATGCGCCCAGGGGAGCTAATTTCTCGAAATCTGTTCCCGATTGAGTTTTCTCAAAACAGGCCGCGTACATGGGAAAGCGGGAATATTTCTGCACGGCAGATGGCCGGTTTCGAGGCGCCGAGATGATTTACTGACCGTCGATACTGGTGCTGGTGATGGACACCGCCGAGGAAGAACGCGCACGCGCCGCGGTGCTGAAGAGCGAGACGCCCGGCTAACCAGCCAAGGCGGCGCAAGAGAGAAGAGGGTGAGAGGAGGAGACCGGAATAGGCCGGACAGGATCCTTCCCCCATGCGCACTCGCTACATAGCAACTTTCGCCGATACGATCCGGACCGACCCGGTGACGCTTGCGCGGGAATATCTCTCCGCCCGCGATGCAACCGAACACGAGTTCCAGACCGACGAGGCACGCTCTGCCTATGTCGACGTCCTGTCGGCGCTTGGCCGCTTTCAGCACCGGACGGCGTTTGCACGCGCGCTTGCCCAGTTCGACGTCCGCCCCGAGGCCGTGGACACAACGCGACAGGACAATCGTCTGCGCCCGATCGCGTGGTCGTTCGGGGAGGGAGCCATGTTCCCCGGCTTCACCGATGACACGAACTGGAACGGCTTCCTCAACGTCAGGGTGCCGGTCTCGGCATGGCCCTACGTGCTGGCCGAGCTGATCGACGGCGCGGATGGCGATGCCGAGATGATCGACGGATACCGACGGCTAGGCACTACTGAAGGTCTGGTCTGCCTGTCCCACGGGTTCACCACCCATGAGGTGATACCGACTTGGGCGTCGTTCTTTCCCGACTATGCGATCGACACGATGGTGCCGATCCCGCCGGAATGGTCAGAGATGAGCTGGCGGCACGAAACGGCACCGAGCTTCGGACCTTGCGTCGGTCCGATGGGCGAGGCCGCACAGATCTGGATCGACTACGAACAGGCGGCGATGCGCGAATTCCCGGAGAGCGCGAGGTTCACCTTCAGCCGGCGTGACGCAGTCGGCGAACTGACGGTCATCTATGCGGGCGACGACTATGCCGAAGCCCTTGGGCATATTGCGATCGAGACACTCGCCTGCGCATTCGCACACCGTCTCGCAGAACAACTCGATCCAGACGAGTGGTGCCAGATGCGGGTACGAAACCAGACGATCGCAGCTGGTGTCTGTGCGTCGCACGACTTCCTCGACGCCAACGTGGTCATGCTGGCGGCGTGGCAAGCTACACGCCAGCCCGCGATCGTCGGGAATGGTGATGCCGATGCACTCGGCACCGACCTCGCTCACGTCAACGCCGCCTGGGAAGTCGCCACCCGCTATTACCTGACGGCCTCGGACGAGGCAGCCCGGTTCGACACCTGGCGTGTAACGGGGCGCGATGTGCCAAGCCTGGCCGCAGCGGGTCACGATCTGGCGACAATCCCACCATCGGATAGCGCAGGCCGCGTCTACTCGGTTGGCTTCGTCCAGGCGCATGGGACCGACTGGATCGTCGACGTCGGCAACACCAGCCGGAGCTTCGACCACCTGATCGATGCAGAGGCTCACCTCTGGTCAGTCTTCGCATCCGACGAGTGTCGCTACGCCTGAGCGGTGGAACGTCCGCGCAACGGGTAGAGAGGCCGCGATCGGTGTTTACCCAGGCCGACCAAGTAGGCCCGAGGCCCAAAGAGGGAGGGGGAGGTGACAGGAAGATGCGGGGAATGGCCCCGCCGAGCCTGAGGACACCACCATGCTCCCTGCCACGATCGCCACCAGCGCCGCGCACGAAGCCACCGCCAAGGTTGGCCGGCTGCTAAACGGATCGCTGGCGAGCGCCGAAGCGCGTCTGGCGTCCATCGGCCGTCTGAATGACCGTTGTCGCCATGGCCTCGACCGTACCGCTCGGATCATGGTGACGAGGAGCTGCCTTGGCACCTTCGCTTCTGGTGACGGTGCCATGGAGATCGTCGTTCGAGCGAGACTCCACGCCGCCATCCGCCACCATGTATTCGCCGATGCGGATGCGGCCGAACGGGACCGGGGCAACTTCGAGTTCGAGG
>NZ_JPJC01000166.1:41964-50877 GCF_000733135.1 Sphingomonas sp. FUKUSWIS1 | reverse complement strand
CGGTCTACTTCAAGATCGACTATTACGACGCTGCGTTTCAGTACGGCTCGGAAGATCCCGCCGATGCCAGCATCACCCAGCGTGTGCTGACGATCATGGTCCGAGAGGACCTCTGACATGGTCACGGCAGCACCGAAAGATCGCCGCTTGGACCTAATGTCATTGCTGACGCCCGGACCGGTCGATGAGAACTGGGAAGCCGAGAAAGCAGGCTGGCGCTGCTTCGTCATGGGCAATGCTAACCCTAGCGGACGGCGCGGCAGTCGTCTGCGCGCTGCGTGGCAACGCGGTTACGACGCTGCCTCCCGAAGTTGGGATCCAGTAGGGTTGATGCTTTAAAACGGCGAAACGGTCGGCCGGGATGTAAAGAATTGCAGACCGTCCACTTAGCCTGACGATCGACGGACGAAGCCGGGAGATGCGGCTCACCGAGCCGATCCGCGAACCCGCGATGGCGAAGCTCGTCTCCGTCGTTCGCCGCCTGAGCAAACAGCACGCACTCACACGGTGACGGTCTAACCAGACCCCGGTCTTACTGATCCTTTTCGGCGCGCTTGCGATCGGCCTTGCGCGCCCGGCTAACGGCCACTGCGTGTTCGCGAGCGCGCTTCTCCGACGGTTTCTCGAAATGACGGCGCAGCTTCATCTCGCGGTAGACGCCTTCGCGTTGCAGCTTCTTTTTCAGAACGCGAAGAGCCTGGTCGACGTTGTTGTCGCGGACGATGACCTGCATGAAACCTAACTTTCGAGATTGCGTCGATGATTAATACAGCCCTGCCTATAAGCCAGGCAGGCATGTGCCAAGTCCATGATGAACTTGCCGGCTTCAAACGCAGTTATCTTTCGCGAACGTGACTAATCCTGCCCCATGCTGGAACGGTTTCTAGACCGCAGCCCCTAGGCATTGACACTGATCCACTAGGCTGGAGAAGGTCCCATGACCAATTCCGACACACCTGCCTATCGTGTGCAACTGCTGCCGGCGCCGATGGTAATCGACGCTGATGGCCTCCCAGTCGAGAATTCCCATGTGGTCGAGATCGTGTTTCCAGGGGACACGATTGATACGACGCTGGGGAAGGTGAACACGATCGTCGGGCCGGGAACGGCCAAGATCATCGTTGAGGACGCGACGTACCGCGGGATCAGCCTTTGCTGAGTTTGCACGCTGTGTAGCCTTAGGGCAGGGGAGCCTGCCAACGAAGGAAGCAGTAATACATGGCGAACCGTCTCACGATTGATCAGGACAGCCTGGTCGACAACGACCGCGAAAAGCAGGTCGAGTTTACCGCCGACATCGATAGCGAGGACCGCGATTTTGCCGTGAAATACGCCGTTTTGCGTGAAGTGAGCGGCGACGAACCAGACAATGACGCCTTGGAACTGTTCGAGCGGTTCAGCGACGAGATACTCGATATCTGCGCCGATCTTGCCGAGCTTCGGCCAACGGCCAATCTGATAACCGTGACAGAAAGTGACCTCGAGTAGCGGTCGCTCCGAAGCGCCCTTCGAAGCATGCAGCTTAAGGCAGCAGTCAGGTCAAAGTTGGCATCCTCAAGGCTCATCGAGGATACCAACTTCGGCATGTTTTTCAGTTCTCTACGGCGTTTGCAGATCGGTCTTATCGTTGCCAGCTTGGCATTCGGCCTGCCTGTGCAGGCGGCATATGCCCGATCAAGCGTCTCTGAGATTGTGGTCGATGCCTCAACCGGTACCGTTCTGTTTTCGGAGGCGCCGGATGCAGCGAGACGGCCCGCTTCACTGACCAAGCTGATGACGCTGTATCTCGCATTCGAAGCTCTTGCCGACGGCCGCTTACGCCCAAGTGACCCTTTGCCGATATCCCGCCGGGCGGCGCGCCAGCCGGCGACGCATTTGGGTATAGCCGCAGGTGGAAGGATCACAGTCGGCAAGGCGCTGGATGCTATCGCAGCGATCTCGTCGAACGACCTGGCCGTTGCCGTGGCCGAACGCATTGCCGGTAGTGAGCCGAAATTTGCCAGACTGATGACGGCAAAGGCGCGCCAGCTTGGGATGCGGAATACGCGTTTTGCAAACGCATCTGGACTGACCAGCGCCGGTAACATGACAACGGCGAGCGACATGGCAAAGCTCTCGCGGGCCATCGTCAGGCGCTTTCCGCGGCAATATGCCCGGTTCAGCAAGCGTACGATCCAGTGGAGATCGCGTCGCACTGCCAATCATAACCATCTGCTCGGTCGGGTTACGGGCGTCGACGGCATCAAGACCGGGTACACCTCCGACGCCGGCTACAATCTTGCAGCGTCGGCGAAGCGCCGAGGTCGGCGTATCGTGGTCGTAGTGCTGGGTGAGACCAGCGTTTCGGCGCGTGATGCGCGCGTTGCCAATCTGATCGAGTTGGGCTTCACCGGGTCGAGATCGACTGCGCGTCGCATACGACGGCGGGAACTCTACGAACTGCCTTTAGGTAACCCAGAGCCGCGAGGATCGTTCGGATCGATAATACATCTTATGTTAAATCAATAAGTTAGCAGATATTCGGCATTGATTGCATGGCTTTGTTCCGGCTTTCGCCGGGAGCCGTCTCAACCAGCAACCGAGGCCAGGACCGCATAAAGCTACGCGCTTCCCACGCCCAGGCCACCTGAGATGGACGGCACGGACGTAACTACGACGCCATCGCTCATCGCGATTGAACGTCAGTCCAAGCGAGTATATACATGGCATATACAAAGGAGGCGTCGTGACCCAGACATCTGCTAATTTCGACGTGCGCGAAGCCAGGCTGTTTCGCAACAATCGCAGTCAGGCAGTGCGAATTCCCGCCGAGTTCGAATTTTCGGGAAGCCGTGTGCTTATCCACAAGGAAGGCGACAAGCTTATCATCGAACCCGAACCCAAGGCCCGTCTTCTCGACATCCTGAAAGGGCTAACCCCCCTCGCCTCTGAAGATCTGTTTCCAGAGGATCTCGATGCTACGCTGCTCCCGCTCAGGGCCGTCGACCTGTGACAGGCTCACGCTACATGCTCGATACCAACATCGTCTCCGACCTCGTTCGAAATCCGCAAGGCGCGGTGTTCGATAAGATCGTCGAGATCGGGAGCGACAATCTGTGTGTCAGCATCATCACCGCGGCCGAACTGCGCTATGGTTGCGCCCGTAAGGGGTCCCCTCGCCTGCTCCAGCAAGTCGAAGCCATTCTGGGCGGGATCGAGATCCTTCCGCTCGATGTCCCGGCCGACGCCGAATATGGCGGGATCCGCGCCGAGCTTGAAGCCGCTGGCAAACCGATCGGCCCCAACGACCTCCTGATCGCAGCCCATGCCTATGCACTAGGTGCCACGCTGGTCACCGCTAATGTCGGCGAGTTCACACGTATTCGGGGTCTTCGCGTAGAGAATTGGCTTGGCTGACGCCGGCGGTTTCCGCTTACGAAAACAGGGCCGGAACCGATAGCAGCGGTCCCGACCCCGTCGGTCGAAGGATCCTCCGTCGAAACGGTGGACAGACTGGCTTAACGCATCTGCGTCGAATCCGGTCCACCACCCTCGATATACGGATCGTCGTCAATTTTCCATGAACGGGCCTTTCGGCCGTTCCACCCGCCATAAGGCACTTCACCCGAAGGACTTCACCCCGAAGGGACATCACCATGACCGTCATTGCACTTTCAGCCCGACGCAGTTCACTGAGTTCACTCGAGAACGCCTACGCCGTGGCTATTCAGCTTCGTGAGAGCACCGGCGTCGACCAGTTTGTGGTCCGCACCGACAATCCCATTCAGCCTTTCCGCGTCTCCCGGTGCCGGCCACATCACCCAGAGAGTCTTCTCGCCCTGGTCGCCTGACCGAGCGACTATCGTCAGCCCTCGGTCGTCACGTTGGCCATGATCTGCGCGGCCGTCAGGCTCTCGCACAGCTGGGCGTTCGTGGCGTAAATCACCGCAAGCTTCTGCTCGCGCATCACCATGCACATCCGACCACGACGGTACGTCAGGCTCTGCAACCAGGCGAGTTCTGTAATCGCCTGCTCGATAGGCGTGTCGTACAGCAGGTACCAAAGCCGCATCTGGAACGGGCTCTTGTCGCGCAAGATCTCTTCGAGATCCTTGTGCCCCTCGCCACGGCCCATGCCGTTGCTCGTTTCGCTTGCCAGTGCGGTGAACGCTTCCTGCATCTCCGTGATCGCAAAATAGGCAACGTCGAGGCCGATCCCGATCGTGGCGCCTGCCAGCACCCGCCGATCGGTCGATATTTCGGGGTCGCCGTTTTCGTTGGTGCCGCTGTTGTTCAGCACGTCATAAAGCGGGAGATCATAGTCGTACCCCCGCATCACATCCTGTACTTTCATCATATCCTCCTTCGGGAGGCCTCGGATTTGGCAGGATCGTCATGCGATCGAGCAAGACCCGATCGCGTGACGAACATTGACAATTCCGCTGCCTGCGGCAATGTCTGTACGTCACGACAAAGAAGGTCAAGCCGCCATGCAAACTTTTTCCAGTCGCGACTTCAATCGCGAACCAGGTCGCATCAAGCGGGCCGCGGTTGATGGCGCGGTCATCATCACCGAACGCGGCCGACCAATCATGGCGGTCATGCCCTTTGCCGAATACGAGCGGCTGAAAGCCCCTCCCGGCAACATCCTCGACGCCCTCGACATGGACGAGGTCGGAGACATCGAGGTCGACTTCAGCAGGGCAGCATCGTTCCCGCGTCCGGCGGTGTTCGACTGATGTACTTGCTCGACACCAACGCCCTGTCCGAGCTGCGCAAGCGGCGCAGCGGAAAGATCAGTGCAGCCGTCGAAGCATGGGCCGGTAGCGTCGATCAGGCGGACATGTTCCTTTCGGTCATCACGATCATGGAGATCGAGCTTGGCATCGCACTGCTCGAACGGCGCGATACGCGGCAAGCCGGCGTGTTGCGGCTCTGGCTACATGACAAGGTCATGCCCGCCTTTGCCGGGCGCATACTCCCCGTCGACACAACGATCGCGCTGCGCTGCGCGCGGCTGCACGTTCCGGACACCAAGAGCGAACGCGACGCCTGGATCGCAGCGACGGGCCTCGTACACGACCTGACGATCGTCACCCGAAATGTCGTCGACTTCGCAGGCACAGATGTTACGCTTTTGGATCCGTGGGCCTATCCTCAGTGACAGCTGGAGACGATCATCCTCTTCTAAAACCTATCAGGGTCGGCCCCACGGCGGCCCTTTTTTTGTCTGTCGAACGCCACCCGGTGCGCCTGACGGTATCTTCGGCACCGCCTTGGTCTGAAGGAATCCAACCCGGCTTGGTGTCGCTATCGATGCTTGAGCCGTGCAGCCAACACCCTCGTCTCACGCGCGATCTGCTCTTCCATCATTGGCCAAATATCCCGCGCCGCGGCGCAATAACCTGACCAGTCCGCCTCGATCGACGTCGTCGTCCACTCGGCAATATGCGCGCGCGAAAACATCCGCTTGGTTGCGGTCGCAAAGAGTAACTCGGACAGCTCCGTCCTCAAGCCATCGTCGGCATCCTTTAGCAAAGTCGGAACGATCACCTCGCTGACATACCTGGACCGGGCCAGGCTGGACGCCGTCAACTGTTCACGGGCGTTCGCCAGCTGACGACTGTTCGGGCTTTCCTCGCCGCAATGCCGTCTGATTTCGCGAACGCCAGCCATGATGTCTCGATGATGCCCTTCCAATGTGCCGAGCATCGCTTCCAAATTCATTTTTGTAACCCTCCCCTGCCGGACGATCATACATCGCGAGGCATCTGCTTTCGTGCGTTCGGCCAGCGTCGCCGCGACGTTCGCCCTTTTCGATATGCCACTCTAAAGACTTGATTGATGGGCTCAAGCCAAGCTTTTCCGCTACGGAAATGCGGTGCCTGCTTGTTGGCGGGGCCGTCTCCCATGTGGCTTATGGCCGTCGTTAAACGATGCTTTCCGCCGTCGTTGGCCTGTCTGCGGCGATTGCCGGAAATCGCTCGGACAACGTGTTTATGCCCACCAGAAACACCTCGGCGAGGTTGGCGAGCGGGAACGGCGGTGGCTTGCCGTCGCCGCAATACTGGACACATAACATCCAACAGCATGACCCAGCTCGAATGACAGGCTCCAGCAGTAAGTCTGAGTCTGATGACGATCGCCGCGTGACCGATCCCGTCGCATCGCTCTCCACCAACTGCCAGACCGTGAAGGGAGGTCCTGCGTAAGTCACCCAAGCGATACCGTTCGTGTCGATCGTGGCGCTCAGCAAATCCTTGTCAAAAACCTTCACGATAACATCCTCCAAAAGGCAGGTCTGTTCGGTCGCATCGTGGAGAGATTGGCGTGAAAACGAAAGCGCTCCGGGGGCATGATCGGGAGCGATCTAGACGAGGGGTAGCCGGACGGAATCGTTGAAGATTTCAAGCAAGAACAGGAAGGGTTGGGACATCCCGCCCAAGAGGGCGGGACCGTTCAATAGTCGGCAAGAGCCTCCCGGAGCCCCGCGAAGAGCGGGTCTCCGCCCTTCGGGTACAATCACTTGTCGGGCTCCCGGGGCACGCTGACAGGGCTCGTGCGCCAGGTTCGCGGATGGCCTGGGGCGGGTGTGTCGATCTACCCTGACCTCATGTCTAGGACCATGAGCACCGCCAAGCAGCCTTCGGCTGTGGAATCATGCGCTAGGCGCATGATGTGTGCTTTGTGGGCCTGTGTTCTCATCACACCCTTCGCCGTCTCTCAGTGTCTCGGCGTGGCAGACCCGTCCGACGGGGTCGGCGTCAAAGGGGAATTGTCCGCTGGAGCGGACAATGCTTTTGTTTGATTTGAAGACGCCTCAACAAGAATACCGGGCCTAAAGGCCCTACGGTTTCCACGCCGCTGCGCGTCGCGGAGCCTCCGTCATTCGTGTTGACCCCGCCAGCCGTGCCTGCCGCTTGAGCCCCTGCGAGGACGGCTCCGGGTGCGATGAGAACAAAGGCCGGGCCTTGCCCATCAGCACGGTAGAAATAGAATTGCTCGCTACCGCGATCAATGCGTCTTTGATTTGTTATTTACGCCCCCTGGTCGGGGGCTTTCTTATGCTCGGACTCACCGTGTACGATGATTGGACGTCAAGTAATCAATCAGGTTGGTCAAATAGAGTGGAAGGGGTAAAAAGAAGATGCCGGAGGGGAAAGGCCCCAAGCACTGGCAAAACAAGGGGATAGCCCCCGTAACGTGGAGTGAATACTATGAACATCGGTTCTTTCAAGTCGGTCGGCGGTCAGCTTCTCGGTTCGGTCGCAACGGCAACCATCGACCTCGCGCGCCTTGGCCTCCGTCCCGTCGAGAGCACGAACGACAAGGCCCCCGCGTTCGAAATCATGGTTTTGAACGTCGCGAAGCGTTGGGTGCAGATCGGCGCGCTTTGGGAAATGACCAGCAACAGCAGCGGCGAAGTTTTCTATCAGGGCAAGCTGGACGACCCGAGCATCAGCGAACCCCTCCAGATCATGCTTTTCGGCAATAACGAAGAGGGTTTCCGCGTCGTCTGGAACCGCCCGACCACGCGCCGCGAAAATCTGGACGGCACCCGCCAGAACCGCCGCAAGGCATCGGATGACGGTTTCGGCACCGGCAACGCCACCGACAACGGCCAGCTTTCCGAGGCGCTGAACGACGAAATCCCCGCGTTCTAAGACCACCCAAACGGGCGGGGAGAGGGGTGCAACCCTCCCCCGACCCTAAACCGCAATCCCTGCCAAAGGCTACGAACCATGACCAAGAAAACGACCTCCCCGCGCCTTACCAGCTTTGCCGACTTGGGCGAAGCCAAGAACGGCACCAACGCCACGCCCGCGACCGGCAGCGCGTCCGACGACGCGACCGACCCCCGCACGGCGGAGATTGCCGAGAGCATCGCCGACGCAGCGGCAACGACCAATTTTCAGGAAGCGTTCGGCGACGTTGGCGCGCTTTCCATTGTCGAGCTTGGCGCAGACCGCGCCGAACTCGACATGCCCGAGCCGATCGAGGCGCAGCACGATTGCGCGGCGATCATGGCAACGCTTTTCGACCTGTTCCGCGATACCCGCCTAGAGGCGAGCGCACAGGCGATTGCATGGGGGTTCGTCAATTCGTTTCACTACGAAGCGCAGAAGCTGGAACGCGAGGAAGACACGCTTTGCCGCGACCTTGGCGAGATGACGCGCCGTTATGATCCGTCCGATATTTACGCCGTCGAAATGGAAGAATTGCAACTCCGCGCGCAGACCAAGACCGAACAGCGCGCCGCCATCGAATGCATGCGCGACTATGCCGCCGACTGCTACCGGGCGCAGTCCGGCCACCCGTGGTCCCCCGCGCGCGGATCGAAGGTTTCGAGCGGAGGCACCGCAAGCCAGATTGCCGCCCTCGATTTCTTGAAAGCCCGCGCGCAGGACCACCGCGAGAAGCGCAACCCCACCGGCCCGCTTGTCGTCTTTTCGGGCGGTCAGGAGTGGCACGACTTCAAACAGCTTTGGGACCGCCTCGACCAGATCAAAGCCCGTATCCCGCACATGACGCTTTGCACCACAGCGCAGCGTAAAGGGTGCGACATGATCGCCGCAGCATGGGCCGCAAGCCGTGGCGTTACCGTGGTTGCCTTCACACCGCAGACGGGCCGCTATGGCAACCGCGCCGGGTTCGTTCGCAACGAACAGCTTGTAAAACTCGCCCCCGTTGAAGCCATCGTTTGCCAAGGTTCCGGCCTGCAATCGAACCTGTTGCAGACCTTGAAGGACGCCCGCGTCCCGACCCACGCCTTCCGCATCGATGGACAGGCACCGGCACCGACCGCAACCAAGCGGCAGGCAATCGGCTAACCCTATCCGGGCGGCGCAGCCAAGAGCGCGCCGCCCCTCCCCTTTCCTTGGCAGGAAACACTAGGCCAGCGGCGGGCGAAATCCCCGCGCTGGCCCCTTTTTG
>NZ_JPJC01000166.1:23147-41874 GCF_000733135.1 Sphingomonas sp. FUKUSWIS1 | reverse complement strand
TCCCCCCACGCCAGGCGACCGGCCGCGCGACATCCTTGGCACGGCCCCGCCGGGCCGCACCTGAACGCCGCGCAGCCGGTCGCCTTCCCCCCTCCGGTAACGCGCTGCCGCAGCTTCAGAAGCATCGCGAACGAGCTGCCCAAAAGTCCGGTTTGAGGCTGGCGCGGCACCCGGCTCGCTCACATCGGTCAGGCCCTTCGGCCTGCCCTTCGCTACGCATCGGCCGGGGAAGCGCCAGTGCGGGCATCGAGCCCGCACTGGCGCTGCTGCCGCGGGAAAAATCTATCTCAAGTCGTCCTATTATCCCGGGCGGAGCGACGAGCCTCAAGGGACGGCAGGGTCCCACCATTTTTCTGCGAAAAATCGTTGCCCCTACCGCCGCTAAAGCGGTCGCAAGAGCGATCCCATGACCCTCGCCGCGCCGCCCTAATCCGGAATGCGTCTTGAAGAAGAAGGAGGACGAAATGCAAGTCGCGTTGTTCAGAGCACTAAAATCGGCTAATATCGACGATGAGGCAGCTGCAAAGGCAGTCGTCGTCGTCGAGGAGCAGATCGACATGGCCGTAAGTCGCGCAATGCAGCCGATGGGACACAAAATCGACGCGCTCGAAGGCAAGATCGGGGCGCTCGAAGGCAAGATAACAGCCATGCAGACCGGGATCGAAGCGCGCTTAGACGCCGGACTAAAGGGCATGCAGACGTCGATCGACGGTCTCAAATGGTATGTCATCATCACGGGGTCGGTAATGACGTTCGCGATCGCACTTGGAGGCGGTCTGACCGCTTGGGCGCAGTTCATCAAATAACGTCCGGGAGGGGCTCCGGCCCCTTCCTTCATTCTCGAAATGATAAGGGCTATTCGGGCAATCGGGTGGCCCTTTTCCGTTGCTGATTTTGACGGGCGCGCGGCACCGGCTCGCTCGCTTCGGTACGGCCCCGTCGGGCCTCCCCTGGCTACGCATCGGCCGGGGAAGCGCCGGTGCGGGCATCGAGCCCGCCCCGGCGCTGCTGACGCGGTTTTCCATCGTCTGACAGTCATACTTTGCGCGCCTCGCTCGCCTGCGCGCAGCGGCCTTTCGCCCGTGCGCTGACTACCCGTCGCGGTATCGACCGTGATGCTCGATCACAGGCGTCGCGAAACCTCTCCGGAGAGGAGGGAGGGAGGGATTTGCGGTTTCAACGAAGGAGGTCACTATGACCATTACGTTCCGCGTCGAAGACGGCCGCGCCATCCTCGCGCCAATGGCGGCAATCATCACGCCCGACCAGCTCGCATCGCTACGCGATCTGCTTGCCGAACAATCGCTCCGGTTGGGTTTTGCCATGTTGCTCCCGGGCTACGGCGTCACCGGCGATCCATGGTTCGAGTTCGACGCCCGCGTCTGCCATCTGTCGCTCGCAATCGTCTCAAGATGCTTCGATCACGACCCGTCCGTCATCGCGATTTTGGACGAGGCTCAGTTCCTCGGTCGACGGGTCCGGGTGGCGCAGACTGAACCCACCGGCGATATCACGATGCGCCTGTCTGTGAACCCGGATGCGGCCCCGGAAATAGCTCTCGCGAACCCCCAAGCGCTGGCGCTGTTAGACGGCCTTGGGATCGACCGTATGATCGCCGGCATGGTGCCGATGACGGAGCTTCGCCGGAGGCTGACGGATCCCCGCATCAGGCGTCGGCTCGATTCCGATCCGGACATGGCCGAGAGTATTGAAACGCTGGCGACGATGGCGGCACTCAAACCGATCGAAGGGGAGTACCTGCTGGCGTGGATCTGATCGGTCCGCGTCTATCTAAAACGACCACATGGGACGCCCAGCCTACCAGCTGGCGCGTCCCTTTTTTTGCCTGATGCTACCAAGCCGGCTGCGCCTCTGCCTGTTCCAAAAGAGAATGGCCGCACGAGGTAGCAAACCCGTGCGGCCATTAGCGTGGGCCTCGGTCTCGAACCGTCTCAGGCTTTCGCCGTGAGCCGCTTCTCGACCTCATCCAGGCCCAGCGTCTTCACCGCCTCCATCAACCGCTCCAGTCGATCCAGCGGGAGCTTGAGCAACCCTACCTTCTCGACCGTCCCAATAGCCGTATCCCGCAGCTTCCTCAGATGCGCCTTTCGGCGATCTGCCAGCTTGCGTTCCTCGGCCTCGATCGCCGCCATTTCAGCGTCCAGTGACTTCGCCATAATACTTGCCTTTTGGTCAGGCTGATCGGGCTCTGAACGGGACCAGTATAGCCATCGATTAGGCGAGGGAAAAGCGCCAACCAACGACCAGCTTCTAACACCAAGGAAAACCAGGTGACGATCATCGCAGAACGATCCCAAGACACCACGCCAGAGCAGCCATTTCGACCGTCATTCCGCCGTGAAGGCGGGCCTTTGCCCCGAGGAAGACCGAGATGCCATCATATCGATACGAAGGACCGGGGAGATCAAGTCGACACATGGGAATCGGGACTACAGTAGAGCACACCCTTGCAAGCTGCGCTTGCTTTTCCCGTTGAATATCAAGACCTTCGAGAGGCAATGATAGTGTATACAACGTCTTACAGTTTGTCTTACAACGTAATACGCCTCGAAAAGCGCAGATTTCCGCCGTTTCCTGCGTAAGACACCGTAATACGGCTTATGCCTAAAACACGATATCGAGCTTGTTGTAGCCGCGTTGCACAGCTATAAGGAACGTCCTCCTAAGGACCCATCAGCCTCTCTGCTAGGAGGCTGGTTACTTGAGTACCTCACGCCCTTATACCCTTCGGGTAGCCGGTGATCTGCGTGCCCGTATAGAGGCAGAAGCAGCCAAACTGGAGTGCTCGCCGTCGGACCTTATTCGTCGGGCGATCGAACAACATCTTGATGGCCGAAAGCTGCTTGAAGGCAGCGAGCGACGCCACTTGCGCGTGACCGAATATATGCAGGTCGCGCTCGATGCGATCATCCGGGAAAACCACCCGGAATTGCGCGAGACGCTCGTCCTCGAAGCCGACCGTCGCATGAAGCTTCATCATGGCGCGTGATGACCCCAAAGCGCCCCGCCAGGACATCCGTAACGATCGGCGTCCGATCCCCCAGAAGCACCATAGCGCGCGCGGTGAAGCACCGCGCAATTCGGGCAACTTCACCCGTGGCAGCCAGCTTCTCAATACCCAGGTCCTGATGTGGCTACAGGGTGCCAAAATGCCGCTCTACATGTGGCTTGGCATCTTCGTCATCGCCTACTCGACGATCCTGTCGCTCACCCTCGACGAGAACAACATCCAGCTCATCTCGATGCGCATCCTGTCCGGGCTGTGGGACTGGATCTCGTTCGACGAAATGAAGCGCATCAACCTGCGTCTGCCCGACGACAGTGTGCGCCATACCTACATGGGATACGTGCCCTACGTCCCCGAGGTCATCCTCGCGTGGCACAAGGCCGTGAAGGGCTTCATGGGCTCGGTCGCGATTGCCTCATGCGTCACCATCCCGCTGTCGATCTGGTACGTCGATTTCTCAGCCCGTCGCGGCAAGGCGATGATCCAGGAACGCCATGAGCGCGGCGCCATGCTGGTCGAGCGCGATCTGCTCTATTCCGAGATCGCCCAGCACAACAGGATCGAGTTCGTGAAGGAGGCCGCGAAACTCTTCCCGGACAAGACGCCGGAACAGGTCCTGAAGCTGAAGTTCAAGGCTCGCAAGATGGGCGGGATCCACCACCCCTACACCGTTGCAGGCATCCCGTTTCCACACCGTCTCGAACAGTCACATTTCATGACGCTCGGCACCACCGGGTCCGGTAAAACAACCGTGTTCCGCAAGCTCCTTCAGGAGATGCGCGAACGCGAAGATACCGCTGTCGTGTTCGACCTGACCGGAGCCTATGTCGAAGCGTTCTACGACCCGACACGTGACACCATTCTCAACCCGGCCGACGCACGCTGTCCGGCCTGGACGATCTTCCATGACTGCCGAACCTATAGCGAGTTTACCGCAGCCGCTGGAGCCCTGATCCCCTCAGACGGCGGGGCGGCTGATCCGTTCTGGGCACTCGCTGCGCGTACTCTTTTCATCGAGATGTGCATGAAGCTCATCGAGAAGGGGCTCACGTCCAACCAGGCGCTTGCCGATAACCTCATGACCGCTGACCTGAAGCTGGTTCACAAGCATCTTGCCAACACCATCGCCGACCCCATTACGGCCCCCGAAGCGGCCAAGATGGCGGAGTCGATCCGCGCAGTTTTCAATACGAACGCCCAGGTCCTGCGCTTCCTGCCCGACGACGGTCCACAATACTCGATCAAGGACTGGATGACGTCCGAGAAGAAGCCTGGCTCGATCCTATTCATCACCTCAAACTACACAGACCTGGAGATGAACCGGGCGCTGCTCACGCTCTGGTCGAACCTCGCCATCCACGCGCTGATGACGATGAAGAAAACCCGCAACCTGCGCACCTGGTTCGTGTTCGACGAACTGGGCGCACTCCACCGCCTTCCGGCTATCGAAGACGGCCTCCAGACCGCCCGTAACTTCGGTGGTGCGATGGTGCTCGGGTTGCACTCGTTCGACAAGCTCACGCAGGTCTACGGCGAGGAAAATGCCCGCAACCTGTCGTCGCTCGCACGCACCAAACTGATCCTCGCGGCAGCCGACCTCGACACCGCTGAACAGGGTGCCCGCTACATTGGCAACCGCGAGATCCGGCAGATGGATGAGGGGTATAGCTATGGGTACAACAACACTCGCGACGCCTCGACTCTGACCCCGCGTAAACAGATCGAACCGCTGGTCATCCCCGACGACATCATGAACTTGCCCAGCCTGCACGGCTTTGTGAAATTTCCCGATGGCTTCCCTGCTGCACGCATCCGCCTGGAATGGGAACATTACCCGACCGTCGCCGAGGGCTTCATCGAGCGGAAGCCGGCTAAGCCGGACGAGCCTGGAAAGGTTGTTCGCGGAGGTGGTGGCAAGCCGCAGAGTGGCGACGACGATGTTGGACGTGGCGATGTGCCCGGTCTGACAGAAGAAGAGGTTGAGCCGGCAAACGTGGCCAACACCTGCGCCACTAATATCCTGTCGCAGCCGACTGAGAACGAGGTCGACAATTCGCGCGACGCTACACCGGTTGAAGCCACCGCCAGAACCGAACCGCCGGTGCTCCTCCAAGACATGCGTGAGCGTTCCGGCGATGACGATCGCAAGGACCGGGAACGGTCTCTGGAGGGTAAGTCCGTCCAGGCGCGCAGTGAGGACCAGCAGCGCCAGAAAGACGATCCTACGCCGACCGGAGAACGGCCGGAGGACCTGTCGATCCGGGAGGCGCGTGATGCCTTTCCTGATGACGGATACGGGATGTAACGATGCACTCGATCGCATCCGTCAAATCGGCATCCGGCGCCGCAAAATATTTCACCAAGGACGACTTCGTCAGCGGCGAATATTACACCGACGAGAAGGCCGGTGACGTCAGCATGTGGGGCGGTGGAGGCGCTGCCGCAGCTGGCCTTACCGGCACCGTTTCGCAGGAGGCATTTGCAAAGGCGCTGAGCGGAGAGCTGCCATCTGGTGAGAAGGTCGAGGTCAGGGACGGACGGCGTCCTGGTTTCGATCTCACTTTCTCCGCGCCAAAGTCGGTGTCCGTGATGGCCTATATTGCCGGCGATAAACGTATCCTCGGGCCTGACGGCGCGCAAACCAAAGCGGTCCAGCAGACCATGGCCTGGGTCGAGAAGAACCTCGCTGCCGGTCGGATCACCAAGGACGGAGAAACCGAAACAGTAAAGACTGGGAACCTGGTCTATGCCTTGTTTCAGCACGACACGAGCCGGGCGCTCGATCCTCAGGCGCATATCCACGCGATCGTCGCCAACATGACGCAGATGCCCGACGGCAAATGGCAGGCGCTTGATGCGCAGAAGCTATGGGCCAGCAACACCGTTATCGGTTCAATCTACCATAGCTTCCTTCGCAACGAGCTGGAGAAGCTTGGCTATCAGACCCGGATGGACGGTAAGCATGGCACGTTCGAGATTGTCGGTGTTCCAAAAGCGGTTCTGGAAGTCTTCAGCCAGCGACGCGAACAGATCATGGAAAAGGCGGCCGAGCTAGGCATCGTCTCGCCCAAGGGCCGTGATGGCGTAACCGTCAACACGCGCGATCCGAAGCTGAATGTCGAAGACCGTGACGGGCTCGTTCTCGACTGGATGGCGAAAGCAGCGGAGCAAGGCTTTGACGGCAAGAAGCTTCTCGAAGGAGCGTTAGAGAACGCCGCAAAGCTGGAGCAACGAGAGAACGCTGGCCCGATCGGACGCGGCTACACCGTGATCGCAGACGCAGTGAAAGTCGCGATGGAGACCGTGTCGGGATTGCTGCGGTCACCGGACCCACTGGTCGACCGCGGGTTCGTTCGCCTAGCGCAGTCCACCGGCCAGGCTAATGCGCAGCTTGCTGTCGCCTCCGCGATCCGCAGTCTCAGTCAACGCGAAGCGGCGTTCGATAAAGACAAGGTCGCCAAGAAGGCCCTCGACTTCGGCCTCAAGGGCGTCACCATCGACCATGTCGAGGCGAGGGTCGAGCAGCTCACCGAGAGGGGCAAACTCCTATCCGGAGAGATTACCCACCAAGGTCAGAAGGTCGATGCAGTCACGACACCAGAAGCGCTTCGGACTGAAGAGAGCATCCTTGCGCGGGTGCAGGGGGGTAAAGACGCAGGTGCCCCGATCGTGGCCCCCTCGGAAGCGCCAGACCGGCTGCAGGCCGCCTCCCCTCACCCCCTGAACGAAGGACAGCTCGCAGCCGCTACGCTGATCGTCTCGACCTCGGATCGCATCGTCGCGGTCCAGGGCATCGCTGGCGCCGGTAAGTCGACCATGCTGCAGGCGGTTGCCCGCGTCGTTGAGTCCGAGGGCAAATCGGTGATGGGCTTGGCATTTCAGAACAAGATGGTCGCGGACATGAAGGAAGGCATGGCGCGGCCGGACGCCATCCCCACTCGCGAGATGTCCGTCGATCAAATGCAGGATTCTAGGGTCAAAGCCGAGACGATCGCTCACTTTGTCTGGCATAACGAAAAGCACGTCACCAACCCGAACACGCCCCATGCGCAGGCACGCCGTGACGAGTTGAAGGACACGATCATAGTCGTCGACGAGACGTCGATGGTGTCGAACCGCGACATGCTTAAAATGCTGACGATCGCAGAATCGCTCGGCATCGAAAAGATCGCACTGATCGGCGATCGCCAGCAGCTCCTCCCGATCGATGCCGGCAAGGCCTTTGCCATGATGCAAGCCGACAAGATCGGCATGGCTCGCATGGATGACAACCTTCGCCAGCAGACTGACCAGCTGCGCACGGTCGCGGCGCTGGCCAACATCGGCAAGGCGGGGCAGGCCATGAAGGTGCTTGGCGACAAGGTCGTCGAGCATGAGGATCCATCGGCGCACGCCTCCGACCTGTGGCTGGCCCTGTCACCGGATGAACGTGCCAACACGGCCATTTTCGCGTCGGGCCGCGAGACCCGTGCAGCGATCAATCAGGCGGTGCAAAAAGGCCTGAAGGACGAGGGCACGCTCAAAGGTGACGGGCTGTCCATTGCGGTCATCCAGAACGTGAACATCGAGCGTGAGGACCTGCGCTACGCCAAGACCTACGAGAAAGGGCAGCGGCTGGAGATCAAGGGCTCGGTGCCGGAGCTTAAACTCGAACGCGGTGTAGCCGAGGTGCGGCGAACCTTTGCCAACGGGAAGGTCGAGATCGTCAAAAACGGTAAGTCGATCAAGTTCAGTCCCCAGAAGATCGATCCGATGATTGACAAGGATCGTATGTCGCTCGCGACCATCGAGACGATCCAGATCCACGAGGGCGACCGGATTCGGTGGACTGATAACGACAAGGAGCGCGGCATCTACAATGCCTCGCTGGCGACGATCGCGGGCATCGAGAACGGCAAGGTCACGGTCGAGCTGGCCAACAAGGACCAGGTCACGCTCGAGAAGAACGATCCGATGATGCAGCGGATGGATCTCGCCTACGCGCTCAACATGCACATGGCGCAGGGCATCACCGTCAACAAAGCCATCACGGTGATGCAGAGCTTCGAACGCAATCTGTCGAACCAGCGCCTTTTCAACGTCGGCGTCACCCGCATCCGCCTCGACCTGACCATGGTCGTCGACAACCAGCAGAAGCTCGAGCTGCAGCTGGATAAGAACCCTGGCGACAAAACCTCATCGCTGGAAAGTCTCGGCCGGCTGGATATCGATGGTGCTGCCGTACAGACCAAAGCGGCCGACGATGCGCTGACGAAAGCGATGGAGAGCCTCGACGAAGCGAGCAGCGAGAAGATCCTGATCGATCCAGCTAGCCTGGACATGACAGACCTCCCGCCCATGGGAGCGTCGACGACCGACTATTCCGACAACAAAGACCTCGATGGGGAGATGCCATCGCTCAAGGACGGCCAAGACGTCGATCGGCGTGATGCTCGCGCCGATCGCAAGGACGACGAGCTCGGCTTGCCTCCACTCGACATGGACGACCTCAGCGCCCTGCCCGCGATGATCGGTTCCGGCGAACAGATGCGCGGCCTTCCCGAGAAAAACCTCAGCCTGGATATGTGACGATGAATAACTCGCCCACCACAGTGATCCTATGCGGCACGAACGAAACCATTCCATCCGACATCCTCGCGCTCCTTTTGACGCAAGCGCGGAAAGGTTGCGGCCGTTTGATGATCGTCGACGAAGGTAGCCAACTTGCACGTCTTCACGCCGCCCAGGATACGGACTTCCTGCTCGACCCGGCCGTCGGCAACTGGGACTTCTTTACCGATCACCTGACACAGCATGATCTCGCATGTGCCGGCGAGGCACTCCTGCGATCAGACGGAGTAGCGCCCGAAATCTACAATGCTGTCGGTTGCGTGCTTGCCGAGATGCTATGGGAGGTAGCGGCGAAACCCGGTGCCCGGCTGCAGGACGTTTCGGAGAGAGTTCGTGCTTTCGGGTATGAATCGATGGCGAACGCGATGCGCCTGAATCTCGATACCGCAACCGACACGCGGGCAGGCTGGACGGCATTGGCGCGCCTTCAAGAGGACGCCGGACGGTTTGCCGCCGGCACGTCGTCAACCCCAACGTCTATCCGCCGCTGGCTGACCACAAGCCCGAGATCGGTGCTGTTCCTGACGGCCGGCGCCGCGGTCAACGACGGTGCCTGTCGCTCTGTCCAGGCCGCCATCGATTGCGTCGCACGGATCGAGGTGAACGCCGGGCGGGAAGTTCAAATCGTGCAAATCCATTCCGCGAGCGCCTCCGGCACGCGGTTGCGAGACGTGTCACCGCCGTCGGTGCCTTGGCAGGCCCGGACTGAAGGCCGTTGCTGAAGGTCAAGATTCTAAAAGGGGAATGAGTAGATGATCGTAAAACCGTCGACCAAAGCTGACGAATGCGCAGCAATAGCCGCATTCATGGCAAACCCAGACTTCGACCGCCTTCCAGAGCGGGCGCGCAAGGAGACGATGAACCGCCAGCGTGGGCTAAATGGTGAGCGATCGACCGCGCATATCCTCGATCGTCACTTCCATAATGCGCCCAATCACGCGCTCTTGCACGATCTGCGGCTTCCTGACGGTATCGGCGGGTTCGCTCAGTTCGATCATGTCATCCTGTCACGTCTGTCGCGCACCGCGGCGGTTGTCGAGGTGAAGAACTATCGTGGCCGGCTCTCCAAGAACGAGCATAATGAATGGCACGTCTGGTATGAGGGACGGCGACGGCCGATCGACATCCCCAATCCGCTGGCACAGGCTCGACGCCAAAGGGAGGTTCTTAGGGCCTGGCTGAAAGCACGCCGGCATGACGTCGCGTTCGAGACGATCGGCGCGTTCGTCATCATCCCTCCGGACTGCTCGATCGACCGCTCGAAGGTCGGCGCCGACGTGCCGATCTACAAGGCAGACAACTTCATTGCAGCGTGGACGGATTTCGGCGGAATAACTCCAATGGGCCGGCTGTTCTCGACCGGCGTGTCAGCGAAGACACTGTTGGCGATCGGCGGCCAGCTCGCAGGAAACCACAAGCCTGATCCCCGCGGCCTCGAAGAAATGATCGGGTTGCGATCGTCAAAAGCCAAGCCTGCTGTGGATGTCGGCGAGGAGGAAGACGAGAACAGCGACGAGCCAGAGTCTGCGGTCGCGCTACCGGTGGGCGTCCAGGCCGTGGCTAGTGCAGTGGAGCCCTCCCCTGTCGTCGCCACGACCGAGCCTAAGGCGACCGGAGGCATGAACAATACCGCGCCGATTACTGTGGTCGCTGAGGGCAAGGCGTTCGACAAAATCGAGATCGTGCCCGGTATTTACGAGCGCGTACTGCCTGACGGCCGCGTCGCCTTTCTCGCCGGCAAGGGTGAAGCAGAAGGCGATCGTTTGAAGCTGGCTTGCGAAGGCCTGGCCCGGTGGAACCCGCGGTACCGCAACTGGCTGAGCGACGTGAGCCAAGCGCAGATCATCCGCGAAGCCCTGCTGTCGACACTTCAGGAACAAGCGAAAAGCGCTCAAGGGGCGCCATCCGCGCCACCAAACCACGCAAGACAAAGCGCATAACGGAAAGCGAAACCATGGAGCACGCTAAGCAAGAACCGCCTTTGATCGAGCCGATTTTACCGGGCGAGACGTCAGACACGGACTTGGCGGATAATTTCCGAACTCAGTCATTTCACCTAATGGAAGCGCATCCGATCGCCGCTGCGCACCTAGTCCTCGCAGCCGCCTCGATCGCACCGACATGCGATGCCGAGCAGGACGTCGCGGATCAACTCTCCTACGTGATCGTCGATTTTGCGCAGCAGCTCGGAGTGCTCCATCGCCGCGCAGTCGGCCGGCTAGCGCAGGAAGCAAAGGAGGGGGGTAGTAGGTATTGATGACCGCAATTACGTGCGGCGCGTAATACCACTGAGTCTACTAGTGCTGACCTGGAACGACATGGCGAAAAAAAGATGCCCCTACCCTCCTTAACTTTCGAGTAGTACGAGGTCTGCGGATATTTATACGTCCGCCTTGTCCATTAAACTCTCAATTACTTGCCAGTAAGGAGCGCCCTCTCGGTCACACAGATCTATGAACCTGCTCATGACGCTCGCGGGCCCTTTCATACTGACTTGATGCATCGGCTCGCCAGCGTGAGGGTTCTTTCTACGTCCTAATTTCGGTGGCGGCTGTGATGGCTTCGTAAACCCATGATCGCGGCCCACCGCATCAACCACTGCTCGTTCTCCACGAGCTTCAACTCTTGGCTTAGCGGGCATCGGTGAAGCGGGTACAATATCGCTCAAGTCACCTAAGCCGAGATCGATCTTGGTCATACTACTCCCCCTGCCCTACCGCTCGAAGATCTCTGATAGTCTGAGTTACCTCACGCACAAACTCGGTCGCGTTTGCTTTTGCCTTTGTAAGACCATTCACATAGTCGTCCTCTAAGTCCCAAAGGGACCGGTAGTGGGTGAACATTGCACGGAAGGCTGCACGCTCATTCAATGCCGTCCTAAGTGCCGGAATATTTGCTTCGATAAACTGGCTTCGAATCTCTTTCTCGTCACGTGTAGCTATCGCCGGGTTCACGCGAGTGAAAAGCATTCGGAAGGGAATTTCTCTGCGCAACTCTTTGGCTTGAGCCATAACCATTTTTATCGCACGACTGGCCTGCCTCGCATCCACTGGTGACGCTTGGAGAGGTATCACGACAAGATCTGTACGGGAAATAGCACGAGCCATCGCCAAGTTGGCGGTGCCTTCCAGATCAACAATGACAAACTGGGTTGCTTCGGATGCGGCCTCGATTGCGTCAATGATGTCGTCGTCCGACGGCAAACGCGCCCATCTAAAACCCGGTTCTGCAGCGCTCGTCGCCCAGCCTTCAACCGTACGGTTTGGGTCGCCATCGATAACGGTGACTGAAGCTCCTGCGGCTGTCAGCCCCGTGGCGAGCAAAAGAGCCGAGGTGCTTTTGCCGACCCCTCCTTTCGGACTCGCGAAGCTAATTACTGGCATTTCATACCCCAAAAATTAGGTGACAGATTTTTTTACGAAGTCCCAAGGCCATCGCATGATCGCGATGTCGTAAATGATCCGTGCCAAACTCATGCGTTGAGCACCAATTACCTGCCCTGCCCTGCCCTGCCCTGCCCTGCCCTGCCCTGTGTAGCCAACTCATTATACCGCCCCGCACTCAACCGCAACCATACTCATTGCGCGAGAGGTCTACCAATCACTTTGGTACTGTATGGTCGTCATGCGGAGGCATGACCTCCAATTAGATGGGCTGCCACGTCATTGCCTGACATTGGTAGGCCGGGCCTGCCATTGGTACACAACCGCTTGGTACCATCTGGTACCACCGCCCCTGATGTGTTTTTACTGGGAGAACTGTAAGCGCGTGACGCGTTAACCCATTGCAAACGCTAGACTCACGACTGCCATGGTAACAGAGCTATGTGTTAGGGTCGGCAACGTTACGAGTAGGTCCACCCGAGAGGGTACCGGGTGCTACTGCATGGTACCAAGCGCAGGCCTTAGTGGAAATGTTTAAATAGGGCTCACTAAACTAACCCTTCGATCGCAACAGGAGTTGATCGATCTCCGCCATAGCAAGGTCGAGATTTGCCGCTGCTGGACCGAGCGGCCCAAGGTCGAGGGGAGCCTTCGGCAACGAAGGCGAGCGAGGGAGGGCAGGGATTACCAAGCCTCCCGGCACGAGCTCAACAAGTCCCGTAGTAGCAAGCGCACGTGCTTGGATATCGGCCCCGGCGCGCGAGAGGCCAACTGCGCGCGCTATCTGCGTCCGCCTGATCGGACCGAACGCTACGACAAGCGCCCACGCTTCCGCCGCCCGTGCGTTGCGAGATAGGTCAGCGAGAGCACCACGACCGCGCTCAAGCATTGTCTCGATGCGTTCCAATTCTTTGAACGACGCCAATGCCGTATGATTGCTATGGTCAATCAGCGTCGCGGCTCGCTCGGCGTCGTCGAGATCGAGACGGAATGCCGTCCGCGGGACAATCCCCGTAAAGAACGAAGCAGCGCCGCGAGCAACAAGCGCAAGGTTTAGCGCCCAACACCCCGCCGGATCCGCCGCAATGTAATGCCGCATCGATCGGGAGGGCAGGGGGAGAAGCGCCTCATGGCCAGCGCCTTCGGCGAAATCGGGCGCGTGGATCAAAAGGTCGACCGCAGCCGCAGCGCGCGCCAGCCCGTGGAGCGGATGATCCGGACCAACGTACGCCACTCCGCAGGCGCCGGTGAGGGGGCCACCGGCAGCCGCCTGCGCCACCGCGTCCTGGGCGGCGTTGAGCAATGCCAGAGCATCCGTCTCGAAACCGCGCGTCGCGTTGACCATGCGAACGACCACCGTCGCAGCGTCGGCAATTGCTGGTTCCCCGTGTGCAGCAAGCCAGAGCACGACGGCGTCGCGGCGGGGGTCGTCGGTCAGGAGGATCGACAGGACGTCTGTGGAGGGCTGATGGGCGGGGCCGACGTCGCCAATGCCGGCATCGCGTCGATACGCGCGCCACGCGTCGGCCACAATTGCCAGGCTCGCAACCTTGCGCATTTCTGGGGAGGCAAAGCGGATAGCACCCGCCAATCGACCGAGCGCGTAGCCGAGCGAAGTTTGATCAGCGGACGTCATCACGCCAACCATATGCTAGTAATCACGCAATCACTAGGCCGTGCCATCTGCCAACCATATGCACTTACCATAATCGGACATTATGGTAATTATAACGATGTGCTACAAAGGCGAAACGCAGGGTAAATTGGAGCAGCCGGCAGGCGTCGCATGAGTGAGATTGTCGTTCACCGTACAGACGGGGAGGCGCTGCCGGTCCGCACAGCGCGGGGGTTGGTCGAGCCAATCGATGCCCGTGTTACCCGGTTGCTTGGCCTTGCGCTGCCCGCTGATGCCGGCCCAGTCAGCGAGATCGGCTTCGCCGCGCAGCTCGGCGCTATGGCCGCAGCGAGCAAGGCGGCACTGGCTTCGGACCTCGCCTGCTATCTGCGCTGGTGTGAGGACATCCGTGTCGCCCCGCTGCCCGCAGAGCCCGAAAACCTGGTCCGCTACATCGCCATGCTCGAGGCGCAAGGCGCTAAGCCCGCGACGGTCGCCCGGCGGGTTGCCAGTCTTGCCGCCGCACACGGCCTGTCAGGGATGCAGGAGAGGGGGCATGCGCCCACCAGCCACGTCATGGTCCGCGCCGCGCTCAAGGGCCTGCGCCGACGGCGTGGCGCTGCTCAGCGCCAGGCGGCCCCGTTGCGCTTCGGGGCCTCGCTAGATCCTCATACCAAGGGGTTCACGTTGACCGCGCTGCTTGGCGCCTGTGGCGGCGATTTGCAGGGCCTGCGCGATGCCGCACTGCTGTCGCTCGGCTATGACGCTGGATTGCGCGTCAGCGAGCTCGTCGCGGTCGCCGTCGCGCACATCGATCCACATAGCGATGGTTCGGCGCTCTTGTTCATCCCATCATCGAAGACCGATCAGGAAGGGCAGGGGGCGTGGGGCTGGCTGTCCGCGGACACGATGCGCCGGGTTGGTGCCTGGCTGGTAGCGAGTGCCATCACCGAGGGGCCGGTCTTCCGCCGCGTCGGGGTCGATCGGCGCCGTCTGCGCGCCGCAATTCCGCCGATGGCGTACGAGGCGATCCCGGGGCACACGCGGCACTGGCAGGAGAAGCTCCGTGGCAAGAAGGCCGAACCGGCGAGGACGGTCTACACTGTTGGGACCGCGTCGCTGAGCCGGCAGGGCGTGAACGGGATCTATCGGCGGGTGGCGCTCAGTGCCTTCGACCAGGGGCTGGTCGAGATGCCGATCGCGAAGGTTGAGGAGGAGGTGCGTGCCCTGTCGAGTCATTCGCTTCGGGTCGGGCTTACGCAGGATCTGTTTGCGGCCGGTGAGGACGGCGTTGGCATTGCCCAGGCACTCCGTTGGTCGTCGCCGTCGACGGCACTGCGCTATGGGCGGAAGCTTGCCGCCAGGAGTAATGTTGCGGCGCGCGTGTTGTCGAAGATCAGAGGCTGATAATCGCGTTACCCGGTGAATCTTACGGGACAGACAGCGGTCCCGGCAGCTGCCGCGGAAACCACGTCAGGAGGGCATCCGACAGGGCTGCTGCAACAACCGAGGGTTCGCCCGTTTGCGTCCCGCTCGCGCGCACCGTGGTCGCCTGCCCTTTCCATACGACGTGATTATCGCGGCGCAGCGTCACGGTCACTTCGAGACGGGTCACGATAAGTCCGTGCAATTGATCTTTCCCCGAGGGCAGGGTCAGCGACAGGCCTCCAAGGCCAGCAGCCACGCTTGGTTGGTCTGATCGGCCGTTGCCTGACCGGACAACGCCACGCTGTGTCTGCGATACCTCAACCTTGGCGACGTAAAGACTGTGGTTCGGGTCGGGCAGGGGCAGGAAAGGTGTTCGAAGGAAGGTTCGTTGAACCGCGTCCGTGAACGTTCTCGTGATAGCGGGTAAAGTAGTCGAGCTATCGGCACGCACGATCGCTATCGTGCCTGGCTTCACAACGGATCCGGCAACCGGAGATTGCACTAGCGCTGCGGCCGCGGCGAAAAGGAGAACGTACATCTGACAGGCGCCGATCAATTACATGAGTGATGAGCCGAAACGGCATCGCGCCGGCGCTCCACATTGAAAGTGGTGATGGACCATGGTCGAATGACGATCGTGATCTTCCGCTTCGTCAGCCTCCTAGTCGAGATTCTCGACGTGTCGATCAGCCCATTGCTTGCCCTCATCGCCTCCCCAGAGAAGCCAAGCGATATAGCCGGCAGATGGATCGGTGTCTGATCCCCACTCGTGCGTTTTGCCGTCTTTATCGACATCGTGACGAGCGAAGTAGCTGTGCATGGACTTCACATCTTCGGCAGTCACATCGCCTTGCGCTGCGAGTTGCTCGGCACGACGAACCCCGACGTCCGTGCCGCCTCGTCCAAACTCATCGCGCAACTTTAGCCCCTTCTTTGCATTGGAAGCGATTTTTGCAGTTGGTTTGAACGTATCGGGCATCATGCTCTCCCTGTGACAACGTTCAAAACGCGTGGATTTTCGAACATATCCATGAGGGCGGCGCGGCGACTTTGCGTCTGCTTCTCCTAGGCAACGCTGTGTCACTAACTATCGGGTGTAGCGCACCAAAAGACGGTATCCTCGGGATTGGCTTTTTTCCAAAAAAGTGCACTTCGACGGTTAGTCCCGGAAGTTACGTAAGCGCCACAGGCCGGCGTGTCGGCACCGATGGATCGATCGTCGCGAAGACGAGCTGTTCCCCGCGATCACGGACGATCGCTGGATCGGCGAAATAGCCCGGTAGCAGCGGGTCGCGCATGGCGGGCGCAAGCGCCTCGTCTCGGCCAGGCGCTGCCCCCCCCTGCGAGCGCTAGCAGACCGGCGATCAGCGCCTGCCCGCGCCTCAAAGTGCGGTTTCGATCGCTTCGAGCGAGCGGCGCTTGGTCTCGGGGAAAAACGCGAGAACCACCGCGAACTGGAGCGCCATCATGCCTGCGAACAGGATGAACGGTGCGCCGCGCGAGTAGGCGGCGACCAGCGGGAACGCCATCGCGATGATCGCGTCCATGAACCAGTGCGTCGACGAGCCGAGGCTCTGCCCGCGCGAGCGGACGTCCGTCGGGAAGATCTCGCTGATGTACACCCAGATCACCGCGCCCTGCGAGAAGGCGAAGAAGGCGATGAAGCCAATCAACAGCCACAACAGCATGTCCTGATGCTGGCCGCTGAGGAAGACGTAGGCAACGCCCGACAGCATGACGGTGAGCCCTGCCGCACCTATAAGTAGCAATGTCTTGCGGCCGATCTTGTCAATCACGGTCAGTGCGAGTGCGGTGAAGAACAAGTTGCACGCACCGATCACGATCGCCTGCCGATCCGCCGAAACACTGTCGAACCCCGCGGCGGCGAATATGTCGTTAAGGTAATAGAGGATAGCGTTGATGCCGGAGAGCTGGTTGAACGAGGCAATCGCGAAGGCGAGCAGGATCGGGCGACGGTGCCGCGCCCAGCTAAGGCGGGGCTTCAGCACTACAGCGGCGGCGTTCGACTGGCGGTAGCTGGCGACGTTGGCGACGGGATCGGTGACGCCGAGCGAACGCAGGACGGCTTCCGCTTCGGTTTCGCGACCGCGGGCGGCGAGCCAGCGCGGGCTGTCGGGGATCGTAAACATCATAACCAGGAGAAGAAGGGCAGGCAGCGCGGTCACGCCGAACTTCACATGCCAATCGAGCGCCCCCAGATTCATGCCGGTGACGATCGCGTTGCTGAGATAGGCGACGAGGATGCCGAGCACGATATTGAGTTGGAACGCACCGACCATCATGCCGCGCTTTTCAGCAGGCGCGATCTCGGCGATATAGACGGGGGCGAGCACCGAAGATGCGCCGACCGCAAACCCGGCGAGCACGCGGAAGGCGAGCAGCGCCCCCCAGTTCCACGCAGCGAAACAACCGATGCCTGAGATTAGGTAGATCAGCGCGATTGCCTTAAGCGAAGTGCGCGCGCCATAGCGATCGCCCGGCACGCCCGCGAGCAGCGCACCGGCCAGCGTACCCCAGAGCGCGCTAGAAACGGTGATGCCAACCCCCGCCGCGTCGAGGCCGAACGCGGTACGGATCCCCTCGGTGGTGCCGGCGATCACTGCGGTGTCGAACCCGAACAACAGGCCGGCAAGCGCACCGACCAGGACGCCGCGGAACAGGGTTAAATTCATTCGTCTTCGCTCCGGCTTTCAAGGTTTCGCCGGCTAGTATTCAACCGTCTAATCGCCCCTCGCAAGGGGGAGGTAGGTGTTTGATCCCACGGTTTGATGGTGCGATCCTTTCGTCAGAATGGAAGGAAGCCATGTGGGACAGGTACGTCACGGGAGCGCCACGACCACGCACGCCGTCAGAGCAGCAATACAGCGATCGCAGGCTTCGCTCTCGACGCTGAGCCGGGAGTTCGGGATCAACCCGAAGACGGTGGCGAATCGGCGTAAGCGAGCGACGGTTGAGGATTTGAAGACCGGGCCGATGGCCCCTTACTCCACGACCTTAACCGAAGCCGAGGAGGCAGCGGTCGTCGCATTCCGGCGTCACACACTCCTGCCGCTTGACGATTGCCACTATGCGTTGCAGCCGTCGATCCGCATCTGACACGGTCAGCGCTGCACCGCTGCCTGCAGCGGCATGGCATCTCCTGTCTGCCGGACATCGAAGGCGACAAGCCAAAGCGACAGCGCTTCAAGCGCTACACGATCGGCTTTTTTTCACGTTGATATCGCCGAGGTTCAGACAGCCGAAGGCAAACTCTACCTGTTCGTCGGCATCGACCGCACGAGTAAGTTCGCGGTCACTCAGCTCGTCGACAAGCCTGATCGACGAACGGCGTGGGAGTTCCTTGAAGACCTGCTGAAAGCGGTGCCGTACCGGATTCGCACGATCCTGACTGACAACGGCATCCAGTTTGCCGAGCAGCCGCGCAACCGTAACACCGCCTGATAGCGTCAGATGCGCTTCGACATGATCTGCGAAGCAAACGACATCGAGTACCGGTTGACCAAGCCGAACCACCCGTGGACCAACGGTCAGGTGGAGCGGATGAACCGCACGATCAAGGGGGCGACCGTCAAACGCTTCCATTATGAAAGCCACGAGCAGTTACGGGTGCACCTAGCCGACTTCATGGCAGCCTATAATTTC
>NZ_JPJC01000166.1:0-23005 GCF_000733135.1 Sphingomonas sp. FUKUSWIS1 | reverse complement strand
GGCTCATCGTCGATCCGATCGACCAGATGCCGGGACTAAACACCTAAGCCCGCTCAACACCGAGCCGCACCCATCAGGCGGCCCGCTAACAGCGGGGCGTCACTATCGTCGCTGCGCGACGCAACACGTCTAACCCAAGTGACGTGAGACATGTCGCGTCCGCTCGCCTCTAACCCGGTCAAATCCGGGCCGCGCCAGGGTAGGCAAACAGGAGATCCGCATCGTCCGATGCGTCCAGATCCTCGTTTCCCGTCACGATAAGACATTCCCCTGCCTTCCAGGCGATCCCGCCTACGCTTCCCGTGCCGCGTACCGGAACGAGCCAGCCTCGGGCATTCCCAGGCATATCGATCCTGCGATCACCGCCGGTCCAGCGTTCGAGAACGAACGTCGGGCCTTCGACCAGTATCTCACGACCGGGTTCGACGACCCCGCCTTGGGGCTCCGCCGTCCAAGGATCGAGTTCCGCTACAGCGACGCCGTCGTCCAGATGGAGCTCCCTCGGTCGGCCGTAGTCGAACAGACGATAGGTCGTATCGGAGTTCTGCTGGACCTCGATCAGCGTGAGACCCGCCCCGATCGCATGGACGACACCCGACTTCGAATAAAAGAAGTCGCCTGGCTTGGCCGGCTTCCAGTCCAGTCTGCCTTCCAAGGTGCCGTTTTCTGCGCTTGTGCGGAGAACCTCTCGGGTCATGGGTTCCAAAGGACCTAAAGCAATCGTCGAGTCTGGCTCCGCGTCGAGTATGATCCAGCACTCGTCCTTGCCACGCGGAAGGCCACGTTTTGCGGCTTCCATGTCCGAGGGATGATTCTGCACGGATAGCTTTTCGCTGGTGAACAAATACTTGATCAGAAGCTCCGGGTCGGACAGTTCGGAGGATTGAAACCAGATCTCCCCGATCGGTTCGTCGTTCTCGGCCGGGTCCGTGAAGCCCCCGTAGAGGTTGCGGCGACCCCAAGGTTTCTCCACTCGTTTCGTCGTGAGCAGCTCAGCAGGCATGTCGTGTATATTCCTGATCAAGAAGGGTGGGGTGGCAGGCCCTCTTGGCCGGCCATTCGCAGAAGGTGGGCAGGAAGAGGTGGATTCGGATCTCTGGTCGAACCGACGTTCTCTCCCGGTTTTCAGCCGCCCTTTCGGGAGGAAAAGGAAAGCGACGCGGGTTCGACGTTCCAGCCCCGGACCTGAAGCTCACCGAGCTTCCGGTCAGCCGGTATCTGCAGACGCAGTCGTCTCGTGTCGCCGGGGAGAAGGGAGACGTAGTTGTCCGTGAAGTAGGCAGGTAGTATCTGCACTCCCGCCGCATCGAACGGCGTCAGCTTTGCTTGGAGCACGGGGGAAGTGGACGTGTTGCGTATGATGACGTCGATCCCAGCATCGGAATTCGGTGACGTGCCACCAAACGCGATATCCAATCGGACCTTACGCAGGTCGTCGAGCGCCTTGAACGCTGCCGGATCGCTCGCATCCCAGTAGAGATTTTCAGACAACAGAACGCCTTTGGCGCTCGTCGCCGTGAGCTTGACGAACCTCAATCCGCCATCCCTACCGACGTCGAGATTACGTATATCGGCTATGTCATCGGCTGCGGCGCTAACCACGGCCGACTTCGTGGCTAGTTCCTGCCCGCTGGGCGATACGATGCGAGCGGTGACCGTGACATCCTGCAACGGGGCATTGGTGGTGTTCACCAGCGTTAGGCTGCGATCCGGCAGGTTCATCTGTATATGGATGGGCTCCGTCCCCTTACGCGTTCCATAGAAAGAAGCGTGCGTGTCGTAGTCGGACGAATAGATCTGAAAATTCGCCGATGGCCATGCGGGATGCGACATCCAGAGCATGCGGGCGCTGTTCGTTCTCCACAGCCCGGCATTCATGCCCTCGAAGATCGCACGATGGGACTCGTAGTTCAGCAGCTGAGCCTTGCGCTCGAAGTCGGTCAGGCTCGTCGCCTCCCCCAAGCGCAGCTTCATCGCATCCATAAAGCTGGCCACTGAGACCGCTCGCTCCTGATGCCAGTCATGGTAGGCCCAAGTGTCGTTTATAGGCCATTGATCGGCCCCGGGGACCGCCCTCTGCCACGCTTCGAGCGTGGGAAAGCTCGGCGTGCCTACTTCGACCGCGAAGCCCTTCGCGAAATCGGTGAAGTAGCCTTCCGGGGAACGCCAGTTGTATGGCCCGGATCCGCCGAGGTTTATGATCCGTGACGAACCCTTGTAAAGTCGGCCTCCATCCTCCTCCCAGATCATGTCCTGCAACGCCGTCTGCAGGATCGGCTGAGGTACGCCCTCGTTACGACCGATCCACATAACGATAGACGGATGGGTCCTAAAACGTCGGACGACGTCGCGCGCGTTCTCCAGGAACAGAGGGACGTCCTCGGCTTCCGCGTTGTTGTCCTGCGTGGACTCCCAGAAATCGTTGAGGACCATCATGCCGTATTCGTCGGCGAGCTGGAAAAAGTTCTCCTCAGTGCTCTGGCCCATCCAGTTTCGGATGATGTTCAGACCGGCGTCGCGGTGAAGGCGAAAATAGGGTTCGAGCCGCTCTCTCCCCACCCGTTTCATCATCTCGTCCATGCCCCAGTTGCCGCCACGCGCCGCGATCCGGACTCCGTTAACCCTCAGGACGAGGTTCGGAGAAAGGCGCGGGTCGCTGACAACCTTGCGGACCGCCGGTGACAGCTCGGAACCGGGCCGCAACGAGTTCGCCCACCCATTTGGGACCTTTCGAAGAGCCGCGTTCCGCTCGTCGATGATCGGGGTCCCAAGTCGCTTCGCCTGCGCGAGATCGACATCGACGCGCTCCAGGTCACCGTGCTGATCAAGCGAGGACAGTTCGTAGGTCACCTTGCGCATTCCGAAGGACAGCTGCCGTCGATCGGACACCGTGCCCCCAGCATCCACGGCAAGCCTGAGCTGGTGCAGCGCCGGGGCGCCATATCCGTTTGGCCACCAGAGCTTCGGGTTCCGAACGTGCAGGGCGGCGTGTTCCGATGGGGTGAACCGCGCCGTCACGGTCGACCTAGGCGGAACGCTGATCCGGCGAGCTACGGAGACATCGTCGAAGGCGGCGCTCACGGTCGTATTCAGCGCGGTATCACTAACGTTCGTCACAGGCACGTCGATGAAGACATCCGCAAGCGAGTTATCGTCCTTGGGCAGATCCGTGGACACTTCGGGATCACCGATAGCCAGGGCACCTGTGGATTGCAGTTCGACGCCTTGCCATAACCCGGTGTTGCGGTCGCGGATGCCGGGTATCCAATCCCACCCCTCGCTGGCGGTGAAGGTCGGGCCATCGATCATCATGGCGCCGCCATTCTCGCCCCGCCCGCCCGTCATCGACTGCTCATGGGGGATGCCGGGATGGGGCGGCGGGGATACGCGGATGGCGATCGCGTTCGACCTACCGGGCATCAGCAGGCTCGTAACGTCGAACCGACCTCGCACGAAAGCGCCTTTGACGTCTCCCACCCGTCGACCATTGACCCAGACGTCGGCATGATAGTTGACGCCGTTCAGAACAAGCCGCTGCCTCTTGCCCTCTTCCGTTCGAGGAAGGGTGAATTCAGTCCGATACCAGTAGTCCTGCCGCGCAAGCCGTTCGGGGATGGCCATGTTGTTCAGTCCCACGCGCGGGTCCGGATAGACCCCACGATCGACCAGGGTCGTCAGCGCGGTTCCGGGGACCGTCGCGTGAAACCATTTGCTCGCATCGTAGCCAGGGCTCGACAGCAGCTTCGGCGTGCTCGAGACGTTCGGAGCTTCGACCATTCTCCAGCCGTTGACCGCGAACAGGCCATCTCGAACCGGAATCAGCGGGCTGCCTTCCACCGCGGGCGAGGGCTGAGGTTGCGAGAACGGCGCGATGCCCTTCGGAAGGGTCCAGGCACGCTGCGGCACGGCCTCGCCGTACTGCGTTCGCACCTGAAGAGGCCAACTGGGGCTGTTTGTCTCGAAACGGACAAAATTCTCGTCCGGCACGACTGCAGCCTCAGCACGTATCCGTTCGGCGGAGTAGGCCTGCGGAGTGGCAACAAAAGCCGCGAGGCGGCCAGCATAGCCTGGCTTGCCGAGCGTGCGCGAGCCGAGCACGATCAGCGCTTCGGGCGAGGACGCCGACGTGGTCCCTTTACCTACTTCGCGCCCATTGACGTAGAGACGGGCTGTTCCGCCGTCGCTGACTGCGACCACGTGGTGCCATCTGCCGATCTCGAGCGCCCCACCGCCTCGAAGGGATCGTCCACCCATTGATAAGCCCAATCGTCCATCGACCAGATCCAACGAGCGCGAAGCATCGTCCCCGGGCCTGCCGACGCCGGCGACCTCGACCCGGCCAGGCACGAGCCTTGCCGGTTTGATCCAGGCAGACATCGTCCATGCCGCGCCTGCGGGAATGTGCTCGCCTTCGGCATAGCCCTGAGCGCGCTTCGATATGGTGTCCCCACCAGCGATGAACTCGGCGTCGTAGGGGCCAAACGCATCCATTTTCGGCTGCTGGAGTCGCGGGGAAGCCCAGTCGACCTGCTGCGCGGTTCCGGGGACCGCTCCTCCGGCCACTAGCGCCAGAAGGACGCTCTTCGAAACGATGCGCTTCACTGCGATTCTCCTTCATGGGCGGCAATGCCGATTTCAAGCCCGCGCAGTTCGGCGAGCCCCCTGAGCCGCCCAATCGCGGAATAGCCAGGGTTGCTTCCCGACTTCTTCAGGTCGTCGAGCATCCGGTGACCGTGATCTGGACGCATCGGGATCGAACGCCGTCCCGACATCGATATCGAACGGATGGCCTTCATGATCGCGACCATGTCACTGGACCCACCTAGGTGTGCGGCCTCGTGGAATCCGCCACCTGCTTCGCGCCGCACGTTTCTGAGATGGAGAAAGTGAACACGGTCGCCGAAGCGGCGCATCATCGCGGGAAGATCGTTCTGCGCGGCGACGCCGAAAGAGCCGACGCAGAAGCAGAGACCGTTCGAGACGTTGGGCACAGCGGCAAACAGTTTGTCCAAGTCGTCTGCGGACCCGACCACTCGCGGCAAGCCGAAAAGCTCGAAGGGCGGATCGTCAGGGTGGATCACCAGTCGCATGCCGAGATCGTCCGCGAGCGGGCATACTTCGCGCAGGAAGCCAAAGAGGTTTTCACGCAGGGTCTGCGCGTCGATCTCGCGATAGCCTTCTATCGCCGCAAGGAATTCCGCGGAACCAAAGCTTTCCTCGCTACCGGGAAGTCCGGCGATGATCGTACGCTCCAGGCAGTGGCGCGCCGCGCTGTCCATCGAAGCGAAATAGACTGCGGCGCGAGCCTTGACGTGATCGGAATAGCTCCGTTCGGCCGAAGGGCGGTGCAGGATATGAATGTCGTAGGCCGCCAGCGCTTCTGGTTCGAACCTCAAGGCCAACGCGCCATCGGGAAGCTCGTAGGCAAGATCGGTCCGCGTCCAGTCGAGAAGCGGCATGAAGTTGTAGGTCACTGTCGTGACGCCACATGCATGGAGGTTGACCAGGCTCTTTTTGTAGTTCGCCAACGCGTCATCCCGGCCCGGGCCGCCACGCTTGATCGCCTCGTGAACCGGCAGGCTTTCGACCACCGACCACCTGAGACCGGCCTGCTCGATGAGCGCCTTGCGATGCGCGATCGCCTCGACAGGCCACACCGCGCCGTTGGGCACCTCGTGGAGGGCCGTGACGACGCCCGTGCATCCGGCCTGTCGAATGTCGGAAAGCGAGACAGGGTCACGCGGGCCGAACCACCGCATCGTCTGGTCCATAAAGTATGGAAACGAAAGGGACCGATCGATCATACGATTAGGCTCAGCATGAGAGTGAAAATCAGGCCGAACACGCCGACCAGGGTCTCCATGACCGACCAGGACCGGAAGGTGTCCGCCAGGCTCAGTCCGAAGTATTCCTTGAACATCCAGAAGCCGGAGTCGTTGACGTGGCTGCACATCAGGCTGCCGGCGCCTATGGCGAGAACCATCAGACTGGGATCGACGTGCTGCGAGGCCACCAACGGCTGCACCATGCCGGCCGCGGTCAAGCCTGCCACCGTGGCCGACCCCAGAGCCAGCCGGATCGCGAGGGCGATGGTCCAACCGAGAACGAGAGGCGGAACGTGAAGTCCTGAAAGCCAGCCGGCCAGCGCAACATCCGCCCCGCCGTCAATGAACACCTGCTTGAGCGCGCCAGCGCCTGCAATGACGAGAAGAATGCCGGCGATGTCCTTGATGGCCTCGACCGAGCCTGCGGACAGGTCGGAAGCGCGTCTGCCTTGCGCAACGCCGAGCACGATGGTCGCGATGAGTAGCGAACTGAGCATCACCACGTTCGCATCGCCTGCGACGGCAGCCGACATCAGCACCTCCGGTCGCATGCCGTCGAAGGACGTGAGGAGGGTTGCACCGGCTAGCAGCGCGACCGGCAGGAGCGCGACTCCGAAACTGGCGGCGACGCCGGGAACATGAAGACTTTGCGAGCTACTGTCCGGCCGGGACATATGCGGCCTCGCCACTACGCCCTTCAGCGTATGCGCGAACAACGGCCCGGCAATCAGCAGCGTGGGGATCCCGACGATCAGCCCATAGACGAGGGTCCTCCCCATGTTCGCGCCAAAAAGCCCGACGAGCGCGGTGGGGGAGGGATGGGGCGGCAGAAACCCATGGGCGATCGACAGACCAGCCAGCATCGGTATTCCGAGATATACCGCAGGCAGGCTCGAGCGCTGCTGGACCGACAGGATGAGTGGCACCATCAGGACGAAGCCGACGTTGTAAAACAGCGGAATCCCGACAAGGAACCCGGAGGCCGCCAGAGCAAGCGTTATCCGCTTTATCCCCGCAATGCGTATCAGCGTGTCCGCGATCCTGCGTGCAGCACCGCTGTCAGCGACGATTCTTCCGAACATGGCTCCAAGACACAGGATCGCGGTCAGGGAGCCGAGCATGTCACCGATACCGTGGTTCAAGCTGGTGGTGATGCTGGTCATCGGACGCCCGAGCAGCAGGGCCGCGACGATTGCGGCGATAAGGAACGCCACGAAGGGATGCAGCTTGACGACGGAGATCAGAAGCACGAGCGTCCCCACCGCGACCAGCACGGCAAGCAGGGTCATATTGAGCCCCGGCGGATCACGTTGCGCTGAAAACCTGGTTCGGAAACATGCCGATCCACGGATCCTTCCGAACCGCTACTCATCGGCGACAGCATGATCGACGCGATCAATTCGCTACCCCTCGGTCAGATGGTTCACAGTTGTCGGATTGGGAACTGAATCGACCCAGCGTCTCCAGCTCTCCCCCGATGTCGTCGTTGATCTTCGGGCAGAGCACGCCCTGAGGCATGAGGCGATCTTCGATCAGCATTGCGGCAGCCCCGATGGCGACGGCGTAATCGGGGGTGGTTGCCGGACATACCATCGATCCGCTTCCGCGGAGTTTGCCAAGCGCCGTGGCTAGATCGACAGCGACCAGATCCGTGACGTAACCCCCCACGTACAACGTTGTGGGTACCGACCTGCCATATGCCTCGTGCAGAGCGAGATGAAGATCCCCTGCGCAATCGGCCACCGTGTCAGTGCCATCAGTCGTCGTAGTGGCGGTTGGCTTTGCTTCACTTGCCGCGTGCAACCTTGCGGCGATTTTCGCACCCTGCGGAATGCGCTTGGCCTCTACATGAAGATGCCCCGTGGACCGTCCGGTGACTGTCACGAGCGAGGGTGTGTTACTGAGATGAACGTACCCGAAGCGCTCTGCCTCATGATCGGTCCTTTGAAATGGCTCCATCGCCGCCAATGCGTCGTAGCTTGAGACGAAAGTCAGCTCGTTTTCCAAGGCAGGCTGATCCGCGCGCCCACCGAGCCTAACGATCGCGTTGGTGGCGGCTTCCCCCCGATCTGCATGGTCGATCCAAGAACCACACCGCGCCACGGCGACGCCGATGACCTTGCGCGCGTCGACGATCCCGCTGGCAGTGAGTTGAGCGACGGCGTCGACGATCGTAGCGCAAACCACCGCCTCGTCGGCAACATCTAGCGCCTGTGTCCGTCGGTGAACGACCTGTCCGGCCAGATTGACGGCGACGAGACGCATCCTGGAGGAACCGACATCGACGCCGATACAGATCGCCCGTTCCTTCACCATCTGCAGTCGGATTGCCGGTTGGCCCCTGTTATCACTCGTCCGACCGGATTCCTGGACGAAGCCGTCCTTGATCAGAAGACCTGCGATGTTCGCAATCGCCGGCATGGAGAGGCCGGTGACGGCTGCAAGCTCCCGCCGGGTCTTCTGACCGGACGTTCGAAGGATTTGCAGTAACATCCGCCGGTTCCACTCGGCCGCGACTTCCAGATTTATCCCGTGCAGCATGACGCACTGTCTCCACTGCTAAAAGAATGTCGCGGGCTCGGACTTCCATCGCGAGCCACGACCCAAATCAGCCACCGCAAGCGGCAGCCCTTTTCAACGAAGCTTGATGACGGAGTTGTGCGGCCCCGTTGCGGCAGACTCTCCTCGATCCACAACTTCGGACGGGTCCTGAGCGCTGCCTTGTGCAGCACTGAACGCCAGGATGGCGATGCCGCACAACGAAGCTAGCCGAAGGCGTCCTTGGTGGAGGTTCATCGATTTTCCTCTCAATCTCGAGGCTGTCCGCGTTGGTCGTGGGCGACCTTCGAGGATCAGGCGTAGGTGGCAGCGTTCGGTGTTACCGTTGCATCCAAGGCGTCCAAGGCCAGAGCGAGCGAGCCCAGCGGACCAGCTTCGTCGCCAAGACCCGGCGCTACCAGCAGCGTCTCGAGCTGCGCCGTGATCGCATCCGAACCGGCATAGCCGCCCATCCGCGGTTCCAGCCGGCTGCGGATCATGGGGATAAGGAACGGCCGCCGAGATGGGACGCCACCTCCCAACAGAATGCGCTCCGGCACGACAGTGAAGAGCATGTTGTGCATCATGGTAGCCAACGCATCCGCGACGTGCTCCCATACCGGGTGATCGTCCGCGATGGCGTCACCTGACATGCCGGTCCGCCTTTCTATCGCCGGACCGGAAACCAGACCTTCGACGCAGTCCCCGTGGAACGGGCATGCGCCTTCCCACTCATCACCAGGCTCGCGCCTCACGAGCATGTGTCCCGCCTCGGGATGGCCGAGCCCATGAACGGTCTGCCCACCAACCACGATGCCTGCACCCACCCCCGTGCCAACGGTAATGTAGGTCCAGCTCGAAAGTCCTCGGGCTGCACCCCATCGACCTTCGGCCAGCGCTGCCGCGTTCACGTCTGTATCGGCCCTGGTCGGGACATCGTAGCGTCGCATCAGCCGCTGGACCACGTCCGCGCCATGCCATCCGGGTTTGGTCGTCTTCCCAATGCGGCCGAAGTCGTCGGACGACCGGTTCAGTTCAATCGGCCCGAAGCTGCCTATGCCGAGCGCCCGCACATCGTGGGTCCGCATCCAGCCATCAAGTATCCTCTCGATGTCGGCGAGCGTCGAGAGAGGGTCGCGCGTCGCAAGTCTTCTTGTCTCGACGATGTCGTCATGGCCTCGGGCCAGCGTGCAGATGATCTTGGTGCCGCCGAGCTCTATCCCGACGATGCAGTCCCCGCGAACTGGCTTAGCCCCAGCACGGATGTCCTGAGTGTGCATCTCCATCATTGCACCACCACCGTCGAAGGCATCACGTTCCATCCGCTCAGGCGAACGCTCACCGATCCGGTCGCGCGGCTCGTCGGGTATCGCACGGCGATCACCCGTTCTTCTCCTGGGAGAAGAGAGACGTAGTTGTCGGTGAAGTAGGCTGGCAAAACCTGTTTTCCGGATGCGTCGAAAAGCGTGGCCTTCGCCTCGATGATCGGCGTCTGAGTGGCATTGCGAAGCGTGATGGTAGCGGCTGTCTCCGTTCCGTCGATCCGTGCCGTCGTGGACGCCGTCAGTCCGACCTTAGGCATCGCCGTCATACCCTTCAGGTCTGATGGCTGGCGGCCCTCCCAATAGAAGTTTCGCGAGAGGCTCGTGCCCTTTGCATCCATGGCTTCGAGACTGACCAGCGTCACCGGATTCGAACTCAACGTTTCAGGAGCGATCGTCATGGCGTCTGAAACGCCTTCGCCAGCTGCATCCAACTGCACGGAACGATCCGCGATGACCTTGCCTTGCAGATCGGTCATCCTCACTCGAACCTTCAGCCCGCGCAGCGGTTCGAGCGTGTTGTTTACCACCACGATTTTGTGATCCGGCAGGTTCATCTGCACGTGGACCGGTTCCGACGACTTCTGGACCGCGTAGTAGGACGCCTGCGTATCGTAATCCGAGCTGAAGATGTTCCATGCGCTGGACGGCCAAGCAGGTTGGGTCATCCACAGCATCCGAGCGCTGTTCGTCTTCCAGATGCCGGCGTTGAACCCTTCAAAGATCGCCCGATGCGAGTCATACTGAAGAAGCTGCGCCTTGCCGCTGAAGTCCTCAAGGCTGGTCGGCTCACCGAAACGGACGCGCATGGCGTCCATGTAGGTCTTGACCGATCCGCCCCGATCCTGATGCCAGTCGTGGTAGGCCCATGCGTCGCTGATCGGCCAGAGATCCTCCTTCGGGATCGCGCGCTTCCAGCTTTCCAGAGTAGGGAATGACGGCGTGCCGAGTTCCACCGCAAAACCCTTGGCATGCTCGGTGAAGTAGGTTTCGGGTTCCCGCCAGTCATAGGGCCCGCTTCCGGCAAGATTCACGTTATTGGAGGAGCCCATGTAAAGCCGGGTTCCGTCCTCCTTTTCAATCAGCGACTGCAAAGCAACGTTGAGCGACGGCTGCGGAACACCCTCGTTCCGGCCGATCCACGCAACGATCGATGGGTGATTCCGATACCGGGCCACGACGTCCTGCGCATTGTTCATGAACAGGGGCACATCGTCGACCTGCTGGTTGTAATCCTGTGTCGATTCCCAGAAATCGTTGAGAACCATCAGGCCATATTCGTCCGCCAGATCAAAGAACACGTCCTCGGTGTTCTGGCCGACCCAGTTGCGGATGATGTTCATGTTGCCATCACGGTGCAGGCGGAAGAAAGGCTCCAGTCGGTCGCGCTCGATGCGCTTCATGAAATCGTCCATGCCGATGTTCCCGCCCCGAGCGGCGATGCGGACGCCGTTCACGCGGATGACGAGATGCGGCGCGAGCTCCTCTTCGCCATCGATCCGCTTTACCGCGGCCGACTTGAGCGCACCTGGCGCCAGGGATGCGGCCCAGCCGCCCTTGACCTTGCGGATTCCGTCGTGAGTGCCATCGACGATATGCTGTCCCATCGATCTGGCGCGAGAAAGATCGATGCCGACCCGACGCAGCTCTCCCGCATCGTCCATCAACGACATGTCGTAGGTCACCTGCCGGATCCCGAAGCGCGTCGTGCGCTCGTCGGACTTCCTCCCTGCGATCGACGTCTCGATGCGCAGATCGTGGAGGTTCGGCTTGCCGTAGCCGTTAGGCCACCAGAGTAGCGGGTTCCGGACGGTGAGTTGCGGGAACTCGCCGGGCATGAACGCGACGACGGTCTTCTGCCGCGGGGCGAGTTGAACGGAACGGCTGACGGCGACGTCGTCGAAGCTCGCGCGCACGACGGTTTCGACAGGCTGATCCGTAAGGTTCTCGACCGGAACGCGAACCTCGACGTTCGCGAGGCTGTTGTCAGGCTTTGGAATTGTCGTGACGATCTGCGGATCGCCTATCCTCGCCGCGCTGACCTGTTCGATCAGCACGGGCTGCCAGATCCCCATGTTCCGATCGCGGATGGACGGTATCCAGTCCCAGCCTTCGGCTGCGACAAAAGTGGGGCCGTCAAGGACGAGCATGCCACCGTTCTCGCCGGCACCGGCCTTCAAGGACTCCTCCTGGGCGATGCCGGGATGGGGCGGGGGAAGGATCTTCACGGCGACTGCGACAATGGTGCCAGGCGCGGCCACCTTCGAGATGTCGAAGCGGCCCCGAACGAATGCGCCCTTCACATCGCCGACGATCTGCCCGTTGACCCAGATCTCCGCGGCATAGTTGATCCCCTTGAACGTGAGGAACGTGTTCGTCGCGGCTTCTCCCACTGGCACGCGGAACTGTGTGCGATACCAGTAGGCCTGCCGGCTGAGCTTCTCCGGAATGGCCATGTTGTTGAGGCCGTAACCAGGATCAGGATAGACGCCCCGATCTACCAAAGTCGTCAGGACGGTTCCCGGCACCGTGGCGACGTGCCAGCGGCTGACGTCGTATCCAGCCCTGGACACGACCGCTCCTGCGTCGTGGATGTCCGGTGCGGCAACGAGGCGCCAGCCGTTCAGCGTCCAGCGCCCGTCGGCGCCGCTCGCCAGAACCGGCAGATCCGGGATCGGCTTGGCGATCGGAGCCGAAAAGGGCGCACCTGACTTCGGGAGCGTATCGGCGGACTGAGGTGCCTCCATACCGATCTGCTGCTTCTTCTGCACCGGCCATTTCGGGCTGTTCGTCGCGAAGCCGATGAGATCCGGATTAGGAAGCCGACCCGCCTCAGATTCGATCGTTGCTGACGGGGTCCCGGACTGGTCCAGGCGAACGTCCGCCAAGCGGCCTGCGAACGTCTGGTAGCCGGACTGGCGTGGCGCGACAGTCATCGATCCCTGGAAAGCGAACCCTTCTAGGCGTCGTGCCCGCCCCGCGGTTCTGCCATTGACGCACAGGACGAGGCCATTGGCATCGTTGATCACCGCAAAATGGGTCCAACGCCCGACCGGCATCGTCGCATTGGCGGTAATTCTGGTCGAGCCCGCAATGAAGGTAGGACGCCCCTTGACCAGGTTCAGCGCGAACGCGACCTTCCCCTGATCAGCTTGCGCCATCAGCGGCGCATCCGCTGCCGAAGCGTCCTTGGGCAATACCCACCCGCTCAGTGTGAAGTCACCGGTTCGAGCCGTAGCGTTCGCTGACCGCGCCGCGATTGGGACCTTAACGCTGTCGCCGCCACGCGCGATGTCGACGTTGATGGGACCGCCCACGACGGCTGATGGCTCGCTAGCCGAGGCCTGCCACCCGCTAAGCGCCGTTGCCGCAAGCGCTACCGCCAAATACTTCATGCTTCCTCCCTCAGGCGTCAAAACCATTTGCTGCCTACCAGTTCGGGGCAGCCATGATCGATCGTCGATGACAGGGATAGCACCTCTCTAAATTTATTCAATCAAATTGAATAAGTCTTGATCTCGGTGTCTCTGTGTGTTTCTTTGCAACTCTAAGACAGGGCTTAGACACCGGTCGGCACAGGAGAGGACTCGACGCTGCGGCAACCGCGGCGCTCGTCCCCGCTTGCGCGATCAACACAGGGGACGACACCATGCGCACGGGCAGACAACTCATCGCAATGCGCCTGCTTGCAGGCTCGGCGGCTATTCTTATGCATCCTGACGCTGCCTTGGCGCAGCAGGAGGTATCGCCTGCCGCGCAGGAGGACGTGTCGCAGGATATCGTCGTCACTGGTGTCCGCGGCGCGCAGCAGAAGGCGATCAACGTCAAGCGCGATGCAACGCAAATCGTGGACTCGATCGCGGCGGAAGACATTGGCAAGCTGCCGGATGCGACCATCGCGGATTCCCTGCAGCGGGTGCCTGGCGTCCAGATCACGCGATCCGCAGGGGAGGGGGCTTCCCTAAACATCCGCGGTCTGGGTCAGGTGCTCACGACATTAAACGGTGAGCAGTTCCTAGGTGCCTCGAATATAACGGGAGCTCAGCCAAACCTCACCGACGTCCCATCAGAACTCTTCGCCGGCGTCGACGTGATAAAGTCGCCAACGGCGCGCAACCTGTCCGGCGGCGTATCTGGAATCGTCGATCTCAAGACGCGCCGGCCCTTCGATCTCCCCAAGGGGTTGACCGCATCGGTGTCGGGTCAGCACGTCTACGGAAACCGCACCGACGACTGGAGCCAGCAGTATTCGGCGCTAGTCGGATGGAACAACGGCAGGTTCGGCGGACTGCTCGCGGTCGCATACGACGACCTGACGCTGTCAAATCAGCGGCCATCGATCACCAACGGCATCCGCAAGACGACGGACAGGGCGGCGGGTTTCGATACGAGAGGCGATGGCGACATCACGAACAGCACCCTGCGCGCCGATGGCGATTACTTCTACAATCCTGTCGCCTTCGAGATGAGTAACTCGATCACCGATCGACAGCGGCTGGGTGCCAATGCGTCGGCACAGTATCAGATCACGGACTCGCTTCAGCTTATCGGGGATCTGGCCTACACGCGCCTGCGAAACCGAGACTCCGGCGTTTCGGCCGTGCTGCACAACAATTTTTCCGACAACGCCTACCAGTCCAGTTCGATCATCGACGGAAACGGCGTGCTGGAAGTCGGCAACGCGAACCTGTTCCGCTTCCACACCTCGACCATTAACAACTACACGAAGGCTCGTTCGCTTAACACGAACGTCGAACTGCGCTTCGACGATGGAGGCCCGTTCACCGCATCGGCGCGCTGGGTGCAGGCGGATTCGAAATCGAGCTACATCTCCGGCAACGTCGATGCGTGGGCCACCAGAAGCATTCTCGTTCCAAGGAGCTCGAGCGTCGTCGACTGCACGGCGACGCCGGCGTCCTGCGTCTACGGCAATCCGGGCGGTCTTCCCAGCGTCCTCGCTAGCATCGACTTCCGCAACCACTACCCTGCGGTGTCGTTCGCGAGCGACGTAACGAATCCTGCGCTCTACTCGCTGACGTCCACATGGGCCTTTGGAAACCGCTCCGAAGCTCAGCTCGACGCGTATAGGATTGATGGGGCCTACCGGGTCAGCGACGACGGCCTTCTGCGAAAGCTACAGTTCGGCGGCCGATACGGGACGCGTGACGTCAGCAACGAAGCTTTCCGGCTCTTGTCTCCGATCTCATTCGGCGGGACGCCTTATCTCTATTACTTCAAGGACGCGACTGGCATTAACCGGGTCAACGGGCTCAACCGCTCCCTCGTGCCGGTGCGCAAGTTCGCCGACATTCCCGGCCTGACCACGATAGCCACCGGCTTTGGTCCCATCACGGGCATTCCAGCCCTACCAGCGATCAATCCGACCGCGCTCAACGATGTCCGGCAATTCAATGAGGCATTATTTCCTGGTACGCGGGAATACGCAAACCCGACGCAGTCGTATCGCGTCAACAGTCGTGACGTCGCCGCCTACCTTCAGGCGGACGTCGCCGGGCAGCTGATCGTTCCGTTCACTGGGAACGTTGGATTGCGGTACGCGCGCAACTCGCTCGACATCTTTACCAACCCAGCAAACGGGATTGCCTTCGTCGGGTTGAACGCCAACAACGGCGTCCAGCTGGCGCTGCCAACCGTAAAATACAAGAACGACAGCGATTTCTGGCTACCGAATGCCAACCTCAATTTCGAGCTGGCGAGCGACATGCGACTGCGGTTCGCGCTCGCCAAGGTCGTCGGGACCTACGACCTGGCCACGCTCGGGCAGGGCTTCGCTTTCAGCTACGTCATCAACGGTTCGCGGACGTTCAACGGGCAGCCCCTCCCGTCGGATCTGAAGCGGTTCAACTCGGGATCCGCCGGAAACCCATCTCTGAAGCTTCCGCAGTCGACGAACTACAATGTTTCCTATGAGTGGTATTTCTCGCGCAACAGCATCCTGTCGGTGGCTGCCTTTCTGTTCGACGTCAAATCGTTCCTACAGACGAACACGGCGATAGAAGCGCAGCCAGACGAAGACGACGTCGTTCGCGAGGGGGGACCAGTGACGCGGCCTGCTAATGGGAAGGGCGGGATCATTAAAGGCGTGGAGATTGGGCTCCAGACGACCTTCGACTATCTGCCTGGTCTGCTCAGCGGTTTCGGCACGCAGCTGAACTACACGTTGTCCGACAGCAGCAGCTCGAACATCGATCTCTTTGGAAGGACGCTGCCCGTTCCAGACAACTCCCGACACCAGGTCAACGCTGTCGTCTTCTATCAGAAGGGGCCTTTCCAGGGGCGGGTCGCAATGAACTACCGCAGCAAGCGGTTCAACGGCCTGACCCCGGCCGGAAGCGACAATCTGGCCGTCTTCACGAAACCGACGAACTATCTGGACGCGTCGCTCAGCTACGACGTCACGCCGCGCTTCACGGTATACGTGCAGGGCACCAACCTCACGCAGGAGAACGAGGAGCGCTACGCCCAGTTCAAGAACTTCTATCTCGATCAAGCCATCTTCGAACGCCGCGTCTTGGGCGGGGTTCGGATACGGCTATGAAACGCACGAAGGCGCCTGCACAGCTTGCCAGTTGGATCGTCCGGGGCGTGATCGCGATCGTCGCGCTTTCGGGCGGCGCCGCAGCATCCGCGGCACGTCCCCGCTGCGAACTGACGCCATCCGGGCGACAGATCATCGAGATCGGGACGGTGGGCATGGCGCGTCCGGTATTGCTCTACGTGCCTCACGCGAGCCGGTCCTGGAAGGCTCTGCCGCTCATTCTCAACCTGCATGGTAGCGGCTCGAACGGCGCACAGCAGCTCGACCGTTCGGGATTGATGGAGCTCGCGGATCGCCACCACGTGATCGTGGCCTCGCCGGATGGGGGGCTGACTCTTCCCTCCGGTGGCCTGGCCTGGAACATACCAGGCGTGCCGACCACGGCCGGGACCTTGCCGCCCGCCGATGCGCCGGATGACGTCGCGCGCATCCTGGCGTTGATCGACACTTTGATCGCCAAGAGCTGCACCGACCCAGAACGCGTTTACGCAACCGGTCTATCCGGAGGCGGCCGGATGGTCTCACTGCTTGGCTGCGTTCTGTCTGATCGCCTGGCTGCGATCGCGCCGGTGGTAGGGCTTAGAGCGGGGGCGCCAGATCGCTCGACGCCTCCGAAACCCGACGTGAAGACCTGCCAGCCAACAAGGCCTATGCCGGTCGTCGCCTTTTCGGGTGGCGCCGACACAACAAATCCGATCGATGGCGGTGGAGCGAGGTATTGGCAGTATGGGTTGCTGGCAGCCGAGCGCCGTTGGGCGGACATTGATGGATGCCGGGGCGTCGTCGAAACTGAACTCGTCAGGTCCGGAAGAATGAAGCGTCGTTATCTCGGCTGCCAGCCGGGGGCGGACGTAGTCTCCTATGTGACGAGGAGTGGCACACACCAGTGGAGCGTCGCAGACACGCAGCTTATGTGGCGCTTCATGTCCGAGCATAGCCGTCCAGTTAGAAGTGACCCAGCAGCCCGCACCAGAGCGCTCAGCGCAAACTAACATGCCAATTTTTATTCAATCAAATTGAATAAGTATTGCAAACACAAATGAAAGCTGCTTTTCAGGCAAGACCAAGAGGGCTTGGAAAGAGCCGAGTGGGGGAGGGAACATGACACTGTGCCGAAGCGCCGTGCACGTTCGAGTTCCCTCCCGGTCAGGATGAGGGGATGAAGGCAATGCGTAAACTCACAACACTCCGATCGGTTCTGTTCACGGCCAGCTCGGCCGTAGCGCTTCTGGGTGCGCAGTCCGCGACGGCGCAGCAGACCACGTCGGACGGTCCAGCAGCAGCGGCCCCGGATGCAGGCACGCCACCGGTCCAGGAAGTCGTTTCTAACGAGCAGGACATTGTCGTCACCGGCGTCCGCGGCGCCCAGCAGAAGGCAATCAATGTCAAGCGCGAGGCGTCGCAGATCGTCGACTCGATTGCCGCCGAAGACATCGGCAAGCTGCCGGACGTGACAATCGCTGACTCGCTTCAGCGCGTCACCGGCGTGCAGATCACGCGTTCCGCAGGGCAGGGTGCGTCCGTCAACATCCGCGGTCTCGCGAACGTCCTCACGACGTTGAACGGCGAGCAGTTCCTCGGTGCCTCGAACATCACCGGTGCGCAGCCGAACCTTACCGACATTCCGTCAACCCTCTTCGCGGGCGTGGACGTGATCAAGTCGCCGACGGCCGGCGATCTGACCGGCGGCAACTCGGGCATCATCGCGCTCAAGACCCGCCGGCCCTTCGACCTTCACAAGGGACTGACCGCCACTGGCGCGGTGCAGGACACCTATGGCAGCGGGACAAAGGACTGGAGCCAGAACGCCTCTGCCCTGGTCGCCTACAACGGCAGCCGCATCGGCTTCCTCATCGCGGGCTCGTATGACAACGAGATCTTAAGCAACAAGAACCCGCGCGTGACCAACGGCATCCTGAAGACGACCGATGCTCAGGCCGGCTTCGACGTCCGCAAGGACGGCGACATTACGAACAGCACGAAGCTCGCCGACAAGGACTACTTCTACAACCCCGTCGCTCTCGAGTTCGACAATGGGCAGACGCAGCGCGAGCGTATCGGGGCAAACGCTTCAGTGCAGTACGACGTCACGGATTCGATCCAGCTCATCGGCGACGTCGCCTACACCCGATTCCGCAACAGGAATTCGGGCAACACGGCTGTGCTACACGGCAACTTCTCGAACGACAGCTACCTCCCGTCGTCGATCATCGATAGCAACGGCGTCGTGCAATTCGGCGACCTGAACCTGTCGCGGTTTCAGGTTCACACGTTGAACGCGTACAACAAGGCTCGATCGCTCAATACGAACCTCGAGGCCCGCTTCAAGAACGACGGACCATTCAGCGCGGCCCTGCGCTACGTCCATGGGGATTCGCGAAACAACTCGACCCAGACCGACATCGACTCTTGGGCCACCAGAGCAGGCGTTGTTCCCCGTTCACTTCCTACCAGCTGCGCCGGAGCCACGATCCCCGTCAACTGCAGCTACGCCAACCCAGGCGGCCTAGCCGCGGTTCGCGCTACGGTGGATTGGCGCGGATCGGAGCCGTCGGTCAACTTTCTAACGGACGTGACGAACCCCGCCAACTACTCCCTGACCTCCACCTGGTCTCAGGGTTCCAAACAGAAGGCGACGCTCGACGTATACCGTGCAGACGCGCAATACGATACGGACCTTGGACCTCTCAAGAACATCCGCATTGGCGGCAGGTACGGTAATCGTGACGCCGGCAACAATGCATTCCGATATCTTTCGCCTATCGGTCCGGCCGGGCACCTCTACTTTTACAAGGATCCCCTCATCGTCGATACGGTGGGCTACAGCGTCGTGCCGATCCGCAAGTTCAACGATCTCCCAGGACTAGTCGCATCCGCGGGCGGTTTCGGGCCAATCAGCGGCATTCCCAACGTTCCCGCCATTTCGCCCAACGCACTTAACGACGTGAACGCCTACAATGCACTGCTCTTCCCTGGCACGAAGGCCTACCTCGATCCCCAGAACAGCTATCGCGTCACCCAGCGTCAGATAAGCGCCTATGCCGAAGCCAATTTCGACGGCTCACTCGGCTCGCTCGACTTCACCGGGAACGCCGGTGTGCGCTACGTGAAGACGAAGCTGGGCATCTACTCGTTCCCAACTGGCAACCAATTCATAGGCGACTTTTCGTGGAACGGCGTAGCGATCGCGACCGGAACGTCTAAGTCGAACAATGACAGCGACGATTTCCTGCCCGATGCCAACCTTAGCCTGCACGTGCGCCAGGACATGTATCTGCGCTTCGCCTACGCCAAGACGCTTGGTCAGCTTGACCTCTCCCAGTTCGGCCGCGGCCTGGCATCGTCATTCGCGGTGAACGGAACGCGGACATATCAGGGCGTGGCGCTTGATCCGAATCTGCAACGCTACAGTTCGGGATCGGCGGGCAACCCAAATCTTGAGTTGCCGCGATCGGCGAACTACAACGTCTCTTACGAATGGTATTTCAATCAGAGCAGCCTCCTTTCCGTTGCCGCCTTCTGGTTCGACGTTAAGAGCTTCCTACAGACGAATACCCTTATCGAGGCACAGGCTGATGCTGATGGCGTCGTTCGGGAAGGTGGCCCAGTCACGCGACCGGTCAACGGTAAGGGTGGCTCCATCAAGGGCGTCGAACTCGGTTTCCAGACCGTCTTCGATTGGCTGCCTGGTGTGCTCAGCGGCTTCGGCGGCCAGCTGAACTACACCTACTCCGACAGCGGCAGTTCCAATGTCGATCTCTTCGGCAAATCACTGCCCGTTCCGGACAACTCGAAGCATCAGGCCAACGCAGTGCTGTTCTATCAGAAGGGCCCAGTGCAGGGTCGCGTGGCCTACAACTATCGCAGCAAGCGCTTCGGTGGGTTCGTCGCCGCGGCTGATGACAATCTGGCCGTCTGGAACCGCGCGACAGGCTATCTGGACGCGTCCGCGAGCTATGACGTGACACCGAAGTTCACGATGTTCGTGCAAGGGTCGAACCTGACCAAAGAGAACGAGGAGCAATACGCCCAGTTCAAAAACTTCTGGTATGGCTCCAGCATCTTCGAACGCCGAGTGACCTTTGGCGTCCGCATCCGCAACTGAGCTTCACGAGATACCCTAGGCTGGCTCTCCTCCCCTTGACCAGCCACTCACGGGGTTCACTCAGGCCGCAGCGACATTTCGCTGCGGCCATATTTTTGTTCGCGTCACCAGCCGTATTTGATGCAATATGAAGGGATGAATGATAGCGGTAACGGCAAGATGGTGGCGACGGTGTCCAAGGACGACGGCATGCGTGGCAACGACCGGCAGCCAAGGCTGACCGTTGGCCTGTCTGGCAGCAATCTTGTCCGCGTCAGCGACTTCAACCAGCGGGTGGTCCTGCAGGCCATCCGTGTCGCAGGAGGCGAGGTTTCGAGGTCCGAACTCGTCGCGGCGACCGGCCTCACGTTTCCCACCATAGCCAACATCACCCGTCGTCTCATCGACGAGGGTCTCATTCACGAAACTGCCCGCATAAAAGGCCCCAGAGGTAGCCCCGCTTCGCGGCTCGCGATCGATCCAGATGGCTGCTTTTCGCTAGGGGTAAACATCGACCGGGATCATGTCGCCGTCGTGATCCTAGACCTCGCGGGAGGCGTTCGCGCGCGATCCGTAAAGGAGGTCGATTTTCCTAGTCCCGAAATGGTCGTCGACTTCGTTCAGGAGTGGTATGCTGAGACGACTGACGCATTGAAGCTAGACCGAGAACGCTTCATCGGCATCGGTCTTGCGATACCCGACGATATCGGAACGATCGCGCTGCCGAAGATGCCTGAGGCATACGGCGTCTGGGCAACGACGAACGTCTCACACCTGCTTCAAGACGGACTGGGCCTGCCTGTCCTCCGCGACAACGACGCCGCAGCGGCGGCGATCGGGGAAGCGCAGTTCGGCAACGGACGGCAATTTACCGACTTCTTCTACGTGTTGATCAGCGCCGGACTAGGGGGTGCTGTCGTCGTAGACAACGAGTATGTGCGCGGCGGAAACGGGCGAGCAGGTGAACTCGGACTGCTTCCTGCGGACTTCAACCATCCCGCAGGGCCGACCGTCCAGGACTGCGTGTCCCTGTCCGAACTCAGGCTTAGGCTGGAGAAAGCGGGATATGCGGGTAGCGTGGCGGAACTTCGCGCAGACGTCGAACGCCACAACCCGGTCGTCCGCGCTTGGTCCCTAGAGGCGGCAAAGACTCTCACGCTCCCTATTATGACGGTGAACGCCCTCCTCAACCCGACCGCGATCGTCATTGGAGCACGACTGCCGTCGTGTCTGCTGGACAGCCTCATACTCGAACTGAATCGTAACATCGCCGCGCTCGGAAGCGCGGTCCCAAACATGGCTTTGATCCAACGAGCGAGTCATGACGAGGACGCTGTCGCGATCGGTGCGGCCATCCTACCGTTCATCGCCCATACGCTGCCGTCGCACGCCGCTCTCATGAAGAACCTTAGCTGACGCCATGCCGCGGATGACTGCGTCCCGACATGGCGCGGCGGTAAAAATCCAACGTCAGCCTCACGGATCGCCGGAACAGTGCCGCGTCGTAGCTCGGACCCTCGTCTCTCAGAAACGCATGCTACGCATTCACCTCATGCCATTCGTAGCGCGCATCTACTTCCTCCAATCGCGCGCAAATCATCTGCCGTCCGGCATAGGGGACATGCGTATCCTGTCGCCCCCAGACGAACATGATTTCGGTCTTCAAGTCCGCGATGCGCTTCAGGCTGCCATCCGACCGGCCTTTTTCAAGCGTGCCTAAATAGACGCCGGTGAGGTAGAAGCAGGCGGCCGCAAACACTCGTGGATCGAGTGCACCCCGATAGGCGAGATAGCCACCAAGACATACGCCGAAGGTGCCGAGCCTGCCATCTCATGACTACGCATTCACGCGGGAGAGGCGGCCGTATGCGAAGTTGATCCGGATGCGCTTTCGATCTCCCGACAGCCTTGTGTAGGCTTCTTGGAAAATCACGTCGGCACCGAATGGGTTGCACCACGTCATGATGACGGCCGGGCTGCGCAACTCGCGCAACCAAGTGTTCAAGCGCGCGAGTTCCTCCGCCGAGAGCGGCTTATGCCAGAATCTAAACGACACCACCTCGTTACCGCGATCCCGCCAACGATATAGCACCTCGAGGTTCTCAATGCCGCACCTGACAACGAGGTGCTGCTGCCCCACAGTCGGTTCGAGCGCCTCGAAAGAGCTGAGAGGCGGCGGGGGGCGGGGCGGGAACATTGTAGCTTGAGCGACAAGTGCCGAAGAAGCTCCTACGAGTAGCTCTTGGAGAAACATCATCGGCACACTCTACCCTCCCGCTGGGCGACTGTGATGACAGAGGACCAGCATGTCAGCAAATGCGCGGCTCCCGACCAATCGACAGCCCCACCGGATTTACGCAAAACTTCCGAATTTCGCGACAGTCGCTGACGTTCGCCTTCTAAAAAGTCGATACTTGTTGCGTGGCTTGCCAGCATAAGATGTCGTCCAAGCGGAATGACGGAAAACACCTGTTTGTCGCACAATGGTGATTACGACCGGGTTTTTCGCACACCCAATCTGTGAATGGCGATAAATAGTGGTTAGGCGACAGGCAGCTTTCGGCAGCCGGATGGTTGAAAGCTGCCTTTGAATTGGTGTCACAACCGGTCCGAGACTGTTGAAAAACGCGTGCTTGCGACGACGAGGAAGGCGTGATTCACTCCTGCCAGGCGGCGG
>NZ_JPJC01000165.1:0-1396 GCF_000733135.1 Sphingomonas sp. FUKUSWIS1 | reverse complement strand
TCGCCTCGCGGACATTGTTCAGCCAGTTGCGCTGAAGCTCGGGCGAGACGCCCTCGGGCCGGGCGAGGCATTGCGGGAACATCAGCGCGAAGCCGATCACGATCGCTGCGCCCGCCGCGACCGCGAGCGCGAGCCGCACCCCGCGCGATGCAGGGCCGAAGCGCGCGAGCAGGAAGAGGAGCATCCCGGCGGCGATCATCACGCTGAGCCAGACGGGCGTCAGCGCGTCGCAGCGCATCGCCTGGTTCGCGTTCGAGGCGAAGAGTGCGAAACCGAGCGTGCTGCCGCCGCCCAGGGTCAGCGCATAGACCGCGAGCCGCGGCGCCTCGGCGCGGTCCCAGACCCAGCGCAGTGCGATGATCGCGCCCGCCATCGCGGCATAGGGGAGGAGTTCGAGCCCGATCGAGAGCGACACCGCGCTCGCGATCCCGACGAGCGCGCCGCCACGTCGCGCGCGCGGGTCGCAGAGCCCGGCGAGCGTGAGGCTGAGCATCGCGAGCTGCCAGCCGTGATGGTCGATGCGTTCGGGCATGTACATCAGCATCGTCGCGGTCGCGCCGACGAGGAACAGGATCGCGAGCGGCCAGGCGAGCGGGTGGATCAGCCGCCGCACCGTCGCGCCGATGCCGAGCATCGCGATCGACAGCGGCAGCAACGGCGCGATCCCGCAGGCGAGCCGTTCGGCCCAGCTGTTGCTGGTGAACAGGCGGAAGAAGAGGATGAGGCCGGCGATCGGCAGGTCGACGATCCGGCTCCAGTGGATGTCGAAGCCCGCGGGCGGGTTCATCCGGTACTGGCGCAGATCATACCAGCCCTGGCCGTCGAGCCATGCGCGGACCTGCATCAGGCGCATATTGTCGTCGGTATCGCCGAGGGACAGCCAGCGGACCTGACCCCAGCGGTCGGCCAGCGACCAGGCGGCGACGCCGAGCCATGCCAGCAGCGTCAACGCGACCCAGTGGCGATCGAGCAGGTCGCGCCCCCGCTGCCATGGGGACTGGTGGGGCTGATCCAAAACGCTTTCCTCCTGACCGCGCGCGGACTAATGCGCGGGGCGTGACGTTGAGCGCCGCTGTATCGACGCGCGTGTAAAGAACAAGGCGGGCATGCAGGCGATCAGGCGACAGATGGACCAGATGCGGGCGAGCGGCGTGCTCGGCCAGCTCTTCCGCTTCGGGATTGCGGGCGGGCTGTCGAGCGTGATCTATTCGCTCGTCTATCTGCCGCTGACCAGGTTCGTGTTTCCGCCCGAGCAGGCGGTCGCGGCGGTACCCTTCGCCTTTGCGGTGGCGGTGACCGCGGGCTATTTCCTGCACAGCCGGTGGAGCTTCAAGGGGCATGCCGCCGAGCCGGGCGGGGCCAAGCACGTCAAGTTCGTGCTGGTGCAGGGGACGGG
>NZ_JPJC01000164.1:7639-9244 GCF_000733135.1 Sphingomonas sp. FUKUSWIS1 | reverse complement strand
GGGGAAGGCGGTGTCGGCGCGCTTCACGATCTGTGGCCGGGCCAAGCGGGTCAACTGCATGGTCGATGGCGACACCTTCTGGATGAACCGCACCAAGATCCGCATCGCCGATATCGACACCCCCGAAACGCACCCGCCGCGCTGCAAGGCCGAGGCACGCGCGGGCCAGCGCGCTACGCTGCGGATGCAGGCGCTGCTCAATGCCGGGCCGTTCACGCTGACGCGGATCAAGCGCGACGTCGACAAATATGGGCGCAAGCTGCGGCTGGTGCAGCGCGACGGCCGGTCGCTGGGCGACACGCTGGTCCGCGAGGGTCTCGCGCGGCGTTATGGCGGGGGGAAGCGGTCGCCTTGGTGCTGAGCGGGGCTATGGCCGTCGTAACGTGACGGCACTGGGTCCACGGCGGCGATCACGAAGTCGGGTCAGCCCGTTTGGGTTCCCGCCCTCGCGGAAATGACGACCCTTTCGGGATCAGTCGAGGCGTGCCCCACTGGCCGCCCGTCAGGCAGCGTTGCGGATCAGCAGGTCCTTGGCCGCCAGACGCTGGTGGAGTGCGTCCGCGGACAGTTCGAAGCCGTTCGGCCAGGCGAGCGCGCCGCCTTCGATGAAGGCGCGGGCGAAATAGGCGGGGTCGGCGAGCGGGCGCGTCATGACCGTGACGCGGGCGATAAGGTCGGCCGCGGACCAATGCGCCGCGCTGCCGTCCGAAAAGACGAGATCCAGCGTATCGTCGCCGGCAATTGCGAGGCGCACGAGGTTAATCATCGAGGTCGGCACCGACATTGCCGCGGACATGGGCCACGTCGGCAAGTGCGGCAGCGATCGAGCCGGGTCGCCGTCTTCGAAGACCGCTTCGAGATAGGCGAGCACTGCTGCATCGCTGTCGAGATGCACGGTAGGGCTCCAGCGGGTCGTTTCGATGTCCATCAACGGGTCCTTTCGGATCAGTTGCGCTAAATCACCATACGCTGCTTAAAGTGCATCACTGAGTAAAATCAGGATGCGGTATCAGTGTGACTAGATGTTCTCGCAACTGCTTTGCCAATTCCCACGGTATAGCAATTGTACTTGTGACAGCCCCACTCGGATTGCCATTAATGGTCGACTCCGACCCAAACGCGAGCAGTAAAATGTCGGGATGCGGACTGTAGGCAAAATTTCGACAGTATGTCGCAGTGAGGAACGAATTGTCAGCGAGGCTCTGGAAGCTGCCAGCGGGTGTGCCGCCGGCCTCACCGCCCTTTCCACCCTTAGCTTGAAGGCCAAGCGCATCGATTCGTGTATCTCCCCCATCTTGGCCGCTCGAGCCATGCTGGCCGCCAATTCCGCCCTGCCCGACATTGACCTCCAGAGTGTCTGGTAAATCTTTGGTCTGAAATGTTCCGCTTACGATATCGCCGCCGGATCCTCCGGCGCCGGCGTAATGTCCGTCACCACCTCGGCCGCCAAAACCAAATGATCCGCGGAGATCGTCCCCGCGGACATTCGTGATACGCGATATGGCCTCTTTGTTTTTGCGTCCCTGCCAAATTGCCCACAGGCTAATCGGAATAGCTATCAGCGCTCCGATCCCCTGAAACCAATCGGGCAGGGACGGTGGCGTC
>NZ_JPJC01000164.1:1897-7549 GCF_000733135.1 Sphingomonas sp. FUKUSWIS1 | reverse complement strand
CCCCCGCCAGCGAGAACATGTCGCCGCCGTCGGCGAGGTCCTCGTTCGCGGCGGGGCCCTTCTTGGCGGTCTGGCGCTTGTCGAAGCTGTCCCAGACGTCGTTCCACTGGCCCTTGGTCGCGGCCTTCGAATATTCGGTGGCGCGCTGTTCGAAGAAGTTGGCGTGCTCGACGCCGTTGAGCATCGGGGCGAGCCAGGGGAGCGGGTGCTCGTCGATCATGTAGATCGGCTTCAGGCCGAGCTGAGTCATGCGCCAGTCGGCGATGAAGCGGATATACTTCTTGATCTCCTTGGGGGTCATGCCGTTGACCGGACCCATTTCGAAGGCGAGATCGATGAAATTGTCCTCGAGGCGGATCGTCGTCTGGCAGACGTCGGCGATGTCGTCCTTGACCGCCTTGGTCAGGCACTGACGCTCGGCGCAGAAGGTGTGGAACATCTTGATGATGCCCTCGCAGTGCAAGGACTCGTCGCGGATCGACCAGGTGACGATCTGGCCCATGCCCTTCATCTTGTTGAAGCGCGGGAAGTTCATCAGCATCGCGAACGAGGCGAACAGCTGGACGCCCTCGGTGAAGCCGCCGAACATCGCGAGCGTGCGCGCGATATCCTCGTCATTGTCGACGCCGAAGCTCTGCATATAGTCATGCTTGTCCTTCAGCTCAGCATATTCGAGGAAGGCGCCATATTCGCTCTCGGGCATGCCGATCGTGTCGAGCAGATGGCTGTAGGCGGCGATGTGCACCGTCTCCATGTTGCTGAACGCGGCCAGCATCATCTTGATCTCGGTCGGCTTGAACACGCGGCCGTACTTCTCGTGGTAGCAATCCTGCACCTCGACGTCGGCCTGGGTGAAAAAGCGGAAGATCTGCGTCAGCAGGTTGCGCTCGTGATCGCTGAGCTTCTGCGCCCAGTCGCGGCAATCCTCGCCCAGGGGCACTTCCTCGGGAAGCCAGTGGAGCTGCTGCTGGCGCTTCCAGAATTCGAACGCCCAGGGGTATTCGAACGGCTTGTACTGCTTGCGGGCTTCGAGGAGGGACATAGGATACTCCGGGACAAATTTGGGAAATTGAGGAAACTAGAAACGGCTTGAACTGGTGATGACGACGACGAGGAACAGCAGCGACGCGATCGGTGCGGCGATCATCAGCACGCGGCCGCGCTGGCGGATCTTGCCGATGTCGAGCGCGCCGGGGTTCCAGCCGGGCGTCGGACCCCAGAAGGTCTCGCCGCGAAAGTCGCCCGACCAGGGATTATGGTCGAGCCGGCTCCAGTGACGGCCGAGGATCATGTTCGCCGCGCAGATGCCGACGACCGCGAGGATCAGGACGAGCGTGTTCACGATTCGAGCGTCCATTGCCACATCGCGCCCGCCGACAGCGCGAGCACGATCGCGCCCGAGGTGAGCATGATGCCGATCATCCGGAAGGCATAGACCTGCTTGTCGCTGACATCGGGGCTGCGCAGCCGCAACAGCATCGCGACGCCGATGATCCCGAGCAGGGCCGCGACGACAAACATGATGGCGCTGCCATAGGTCATGCGACCAATGCCCGAGACGCGCGTTCTGCACCCGGACCCACCACAGGAGACGCAAAATGGTCGACGCAACCCAGATCAAGGAACACGCTGAAGTCATCGGCGCGGACGGCGTTCATGTCGGTACCGTCGATCATGTCGACGGCGACCGCATCAAGCTGACCAAGAATGATTCGCCGCAGTCGCAGGACGGGCAGGGCGCCAAGCATCACTATATCTCGCTCGGCCTCGTCGCCGAGATCGAGGGTGACAAGGTCCGCCTGAGCGCGACCGGCGCGAACGCGCTGACGTTCGAAGAGAGCGAGTAACCGCGCGGCGCCCTCGCCCGAGCGGAGGGGGCGCGCCGAGTGCACGACAGGGGCGTTCCGGAGCGATCCGGGGCGCCCTTTTCGCGTCGGACGTACGCGGTCTCGCGCTGCTGCACCGGCCACCCGAATCGGGGTGGCGTCGGCCGGTGTCCGCCCGGCGGCAGAGTGCGATTTGCTGCGCATGTCGTCTCCGTCCTAGCTGGGCCCGGCGTCGCCGATGGGCGGCGCTGCGTGACGCCATTTATCTACATGATCGGGCCGGATACCGCTATGCACTTATTTCGATAAGAGCCGCGAATTATCCGACTTGCACCTAGGGATGGTGTGGTCGGGGCCGTTTCGACACCAGATACGGGATCGGGCGTCGGGAGGCGGTCGGGTGGTCGAGACCCCCGTCGGGCCGCGGAATTCCGCGGGTTTCGGGGCCGGACAGGCGCTGTCCGGGCCCCGAAACGACGCGATCAGGCGGCTTCGGGGTCGTCGTCGACCGGGGCCGCGCGACCGGCGGTCGGGAGCAGTGCGGCAAGCGCTGCAATCGCGTCGCCGGTGAAGTGCCGGACCGCGCCCTCGGGGCCGATCTGGAGCGCGTGCTCGGGCGTCAGCGTCGCGGCGCGCTGATGCTCGGGATCGAGCGTGGTCCAGGTGCGGACCGCGGTCTCCAGGCTGGTCACCTCGGCGACGTCGGTGTCGCCGCGGGGCACGTTTTCGAGCGCGGCGCTCATCCGCCAGTCGATGTCGGGCGGCGTCGTGTCGCCCCAATAGGCTTCGGTCATCGTCATACCTCCATCATGCGGGATCCAGATGGAAGCGCCCGGTGGGCGGCGGAGGTTCCGTGGTCAGCCGGCCTCGGTCCGCGCCGCGGCGGTGCGCAACAGGACATAGCCGAGCGCACCCGAGGCGAGCGACGCGGCAAGCACCGCGAGCGACGCCATCTCGGTCCGCTGCGCATCGGGAAAGGCGAGATTGGCGATGAACAGCGAGATGGTGAAGCCGATCCCCGACAGCGCGCCGATCGCGAGCACCATCCGCCAGGTGACCGCGTCGGGCAGTTCGGCAGCGCCCGCCTTGACCGCGAGCCAGGTCGCGGTGACGAAGCCGAGTGGCTTGCCGAACGCGAGGCCTGCGAACACGCCGATCCCGAGCAGCGATCCCGCGGCGTCGGCGAGCAGGTCCGACGAGAAGTGGATCCGCACGGCCGACAGCGCGAACAGCGGCAGGACGACATAGGACACCCAGGGGTTGAGCATCTGGACGAGGCGTTCGGCGGGTTCGTCGGTCGCCTCGGTCATTTCCTGGATATAGCCGAGCTGTTGCTGCGCCTTGCGCTGGATTTCCTCATTGTCCTCGGGGTCGCCCGACTCCGCCTCGTCGACCGCCTGCTTGAAGCGGTCGATCGGGGCCTGGACGCGCTCGGCGAAGCGGCGCTCGGACAGCCGTGACTGGGTTGGCGACAACAGCCCGAGCATCACCCCGGCGATCGTCGCATGGATGCCCGAGGCATAGACGCCCGCCCAGACGATCAGCCCGAGCAGCACATAGGGGATGGGCGAGACGAGCTTCAGCCGCAGCAGCACGAAGATCGCGACATAGGCGACCGCCGCGACGACGAGCATCGGCAGGACCAGGGTGCCGGTATAGGCGACGGCGATGACGAGCAGCCCGCCGACATCGTCGATCGCCGCGAACGCCAGCAGCACCGCGCGGATCGACACGGGCAGCCGGGTCGCGAACATGCCGATGATCGCGAGCGCGAACGCGGTGTCGGAGGTGATGACGGTGCCCCAGCCGCTCGCTGCCTCGGTCCCGTAGTTGAACGCGAGATAGACCGCGACGGGGACGAGGATCCCGCCGATCGCACCGGCAAGCGGGAACATCGCGGTGCGCACGGTCGACAGCGCGCCCTTGGTGAATTCGCGCTTCACCTCCGCGCCGATGATCAGGAAGAACAGCGGCAACAGCGCCTCGTTCACCCAGTCGGCAAGCGGGTGCGCGGCGCGGAAGCTGCCGAGCCGGATTTCGAGCGTGCTGTCCCACATCGTCTGGTAATCATGCGCGATCGGCAGGTTGGTGCAGACCAAAGCGACGATCGTGGCGATGAGCAGCGGCCCGCCGACGACCTGATCGGCGGCGAAGAACGGTGCGAGGCGGTGGAGGAAACCGGCGGCGGCGGGCGAATGATGCGCGCGCGCCGCCAGCTTGCCGGAGAGACGGGGGGTGAGGGCCATGATGTTCCAGGATCGCGTCGGCAGGACGCGCGTGCGGGTATAACGGTGCAGACCGCCTGTCGTATCCCTTGCCGTATCCCTTGGGCCCGTGGGACACTTCTGGCGGCGGACCGACGCCGCCGGGGGTTGCGTCGCGCGTCACCTGCGGTATCGCCGCTGGCAGGAGGCCGCGCGCCATGACGACCATCGGAACCAAGATCGACGAGACGGGGACGCTGATCCGTGACGGTGGTGCGTTTTATCTCCGCCGCGACATGGGCGGGCGCTATGAGCTCGAGCTCCACCGCACGCCGGTCGACCTGGTCGAGAAGCGCGTCCGGCTGGTCGGCACGCTGGTCGGTGACGATCTGGTCAATGCGGACGGCGTCTCGCCCGTCTGAGCGCGTAAGTCCCAGATAGCATGGGGCCCGGGGTGGATCGAGACCGCCCGGATGCTACACCCTCCCCGAATCAGGGGAGTAGTCCATGCATCGTCGTCGGTTTCTAACGAGTGCCGCTGCCGCGTCCGTCATCGGCGCGGTCCCGCTGAAGGGGGCCGCCGCGGCGGGATCGCGCGACGCGGCGCTGCGCACGATGCTCGACCGGTTCTTCTATGCGCGGCTCGACGACTCGCCCGAACAGGCGACGCGGCTGGGGCTCGACACGGGGACGCGCAGCGGCCTGAAGGCGCGGCTCGACGACCAGTCGGCGGCGGGACGTGCGCGCGAACTGGCGCAGGCGACGAAGGAACTCGCCGAGCTGCGCGCGTTCGGGACGAGCGGGCTGTCGAGCGACGCCGCGCTCGATCACGAGATCGTGACCTATCAGCTGACGCGCGCGGTCGCGGGCGCGAAGCGGTTCACCTATGGCAGCAGCCTCGGGCGGTTCGCGCCCTATGTGCTGAGCCAGCTGACCGGGCCGTATCGCGACGTGCCCGATTTCCTCGAATCGCAGACGCGGGTGCGCGATGCGGGCGAGGCGGATGCGTATCTGCAGCGGCTGTCCGCGCTGCCCAAGGCGATCGACGACAGCAGCGCGCAGCAGCGCAGCGACGCGGCGCGCGGCGTGTTCGCGCCCGATTATATCCTCGACACGACGCTGAAGCAGCTGGGCAGCGCGATGGAGGGCGCGGCGGCGCAGAGCGTGATGGTGACGAGTTTCGCCACCAAGCTGAAGGCCGCGGGGCTGCCCGACGACCGCGTCGCGCGCGCGACCGCGATCGTCGAGCGCGACGTCCGCCCCGCGCTCGAGCGACAGCGTGCGCTGGTCGCCGAGCTGCGCGCCAAGGCGGTGCACGATGCGGGGTGCTGGCGGCTGCCCGATGGCGACGCCTATTATGCCGCGGCGGCGGAGGCCGCGACGACGGTGGCGATGAGCGGGGACGAGATCCACCGGCTGGGCCTCGCGCAGGTCGCCGAGATCGGCGCGCGGATCGACGGCATCCTGAAGACGCAGGGGATGACGCAAGGAACCGTCGGCGAGCGGCTGGTGGCGCTCAACAAGCGGCCCGACCAGCTTTATCCCAACACCGATGCGGGCCGTGACGCGCTGCTCGCGCATCTCAACCGGCAGATCGTCGCGATGCAGGCAAGGCTGCCCGA
>NZ_JPJC01000164.1:0-1808 GCF_000733135.1 Sphingomonas sp. FUKUSWIS1 | reverse complement strand
CGCGAGCCTGCCCAAGGCGCCGGTCGAGGTGCGCCGCGTGCCGCCGACGATTCAGGCGGGCGCACCGGGCGGCTATTACCAGAACGCCTCGCTCGACGGGTCGCGACCGGCGATCTACTATATCAACCTGCGCGACACGTTCGACCGGCCCAAATTCGGGCTCGCCACGCTGACGCATCACGAGGCGGTGCCGGGGCATCATCTCCAAGTCAGCCTCGCGCTCGAGAGCGAGCAGATTCCGCTGATCCGCCGGCGCGGCTTCTTCAGCGGCTATTCGGAGGGCTGGGCGCTCTATGCCGAACAGCTCGCCGACGAGATGGGAATGTACGAGGGCGATCCGCTGGGGCAGGTCGGCTATCTCCAGTCGCTGCTGTTCCGCGCGACGCGGCTGGTGGTCGACAGCGGGATGCACGCGAAACGCTGGAGCCGCGAAAAGGCGACCGATTACCTGATCGCGACGACGGGGATCGCGCGCGGCCGCAGCCAGGGCGAGATCGACCGCTACACGGTGTGGCCCGGCCAGGCGTGCAGCTACAAAATCGGCCACACCGTCTGGACCCGCCTGCGCGACGAGGCGAAGACGCGGCCGGGGTACACGCCGAAGGGCTTCCATTCGGTGCTGCTGAAGGGGGCGATGCCGCTCGCGATCCTCGAACGCGTGGTGCGGCGGACGGGGGCGGGGGCTTAGGCCCCCCAGTCCTCCAGCCCGCCGCCCCCCCGCCGACGCGGCCGGACCGCGGTGACTTTTGCAAAAATTCCGCAGCGGAAACTTGTGCGTTGCCGGGGGGTTGTTGGGCCGGGGCTCTCGAACCGGACATGGTCCGGCGCGGCGCCCGGACTGGCCTGGAGAAATGTCGCGTGCGCCAAGAACCGTCATCACCCTCCGACGGGAGCGTCGTATCGACCGGCCTCGACCCGCTGAACTATATCCTCGACGGCGGCTATGCGTATAACCGCGTCCACCTGATCGAGGGCGAGCCGGGGTCGGGCAAGACGACGCTCGGGCTGCAGTTCCTGCTCGCCGGGCGCGATGCGGGCGAGCGGTGCCTGTACATCACGCTGTCGGAAAGCCGCGACGAGCTGCTCCATGTCGCCAGGACGCATGGCTGGGACATGACCGGGGTCGACATCTTCGAACTGGTGCCGCCCGAACTCAGCCTCGATGTCGATCGCGAACAGTCGATCGTCTATTCGTCCGATCTCGAACTCGGCGAGACGGTCAACATGGTGATGGAGGCGGTCAGCAAGGTCGAGCCGACGCGGATCGTGTTCGACAGCCTGTCCGAGATCCGCCTGCTCGCGCAGGGGCCGCTGCGGTTCCGCCGGCAGCTGCTCGCGCTCAAGCATTATTTCGCGCAGCGCGGCTGCACCGCGCTGTTCCTCGACGATCTGACACAGACCGAGGACGATCTCAGCCTGCACAGCCTGGCGCACGGCGTCGTCCGGCTCGAACAGATCGCGCTGCCCTATGGATCCGAGCGGCGGCGGCTGCGCGTCTACAAGATGCGCGCGCGCGCGTTTCGCGGCGGCTTCCACGACTTCGTGATCCGGCGCGGCGGGCTGCAGATCTTTCCGCGGCTGACCGCGGTCGCGCATCCCGATACGGGTTTCGTCGACCGGCTGGCGTCGAGCGGGATCGACGAGCTCGACACGCTGTCGGGCGGCGGGCTGGATTACGGGACGACGACGCTGATCATCGGGCCGTCGGGATCGGGCAAGACGACGCTGTCGCTGCAATATGTCTTCGCCGCACTCGAACGCGGGGAAAAGGCGCTGTTCGTCAGCTTCGACGAGACCGAGCGCGTGTT
>NZ_JPJC01000163.1:0-2426 GCF_000733135.1 Sphingomonas sp. FUKUSWIS1 | reverse complement strand
TGCGCCGCTGTCCGACGAGCCGATCGCCGCCGCGAGCTTCGACGCCAACCCCGCCGCCGAGGCCGTCACCCCGACCGAGACCCCAGCCCCGGCACCCACGCCGACGCCAGCGCCAGCCCCGGCGGTCGACCACGCAGCCGCCCCCGTCACGCTGCTCAAAGGCCTCGGCCCCAAGGTCGCCACCCGCCTCGCCGAGCTGGGCGTCACCACCGTCGGCCAGATGGCCGCACTCTCCGAAACCGAAGCGCAGAACATCGACGCGCAGCTCGGCGCCTTCACCGGCCGCATGGGCCGCGACCGCTGGATCGAACAATCCCGCCTCCTCGCCGCCGGCGACAAGCCCGGCTTCGAAGCCGTCTTCGGCAAGCTCTGACACGCAGGCCGCGCGTCAGCGGCCTGCCTTACCCGGACAGACTATTTCCGACCGAGCTTCTTGATCGCCGCATTGCACCATGCGGGATCCTTCGGATGCTGGCTGCCCTTGCCGATCCGGCTGATGAGATACGGCTCGTCGGCGGGGTTGGCCTTGGCCACGGCAAGGAACGTGTCCATGTCGGCGGCGGCGATAAAGCGCGAACAGCGACCCGCGATTTCCATCGTGTCGCCCAGCCCACGAAGCGGGGCGGACACCGTCCGGTCATCCGCCGGCCGCACGATCACCGGTGGCGCCATCTGCCCCGAGGCAGCTTGCAGCAATATGACAAAGGCTATGATGGTCATGGCCGACACTAGCACGAACATCCGCCACCGCCCGCGTTGACGCGGACGCTGCCTCACGCACCGTTAACGAATTTCATCCACGACAAGGAAAACCAATAAGGCGGCGGACAGGCTATGCAGCAACCACGATACGGGATGGCAAAGGGGCTGCTGATCCTTGCGTATCTATGTCTGGGTCCAATCGTCTGCGCTACTGTCGCCTTCGACAAGCCTGTCATTATCCTGGCGGTCGGTTCGGCCGTTGGCGTGTTCCTTGGTCCCGTCCTGCACCGTCTGGCAAACAGCGAGCATGCGGAAACCGTCGCACACGAAAAGGTCGACGCCGAAGCAAGGATCGCCATGCTCGTGTGCGCAATCCTGTTCGTCGCCCTGTGCGTCTACGTCATCTATAGCTCGTGGTATGACTACCAATCACTTCGCGACGTCCCGATCTACGGGGTCGGAATGATCTATGCGCCGTCTCTTGTAGTCGGAATCGCGGTTTTTGCCTGCGTGCGGTACGTGTCGCGACGGCTTAAAATCTCGGGCAACCGCTAAGCGTCGAAACAATGAGCGCCCGGGTAAATCAACCGGGTCGGTGATCCGGCGCGTTCAAGCCCCGCCCCCGCCAGCCTCAAACCTCGCTGACGAGCAGCTTGTCGATCCGTCGCCCGTCCAGATCGACGATCTCGAACTTCCACCCCTGTTCGACGAAGCTCTCGCCCTCGCCGGGCAGATGGCGGAACACCGCGAGCGCCAGTCCCGCGACGGTCGCGTAGTCGCGGTCCTCGGGCAGGTCGATGCCCAGCCGGTCGGCCAGCGCATCCGCCGCCATCGTGCCCGCGACCAGCAGCGAGCCGTCGTCGCGCACCACCACCGACGGCGAATCGTCGGGGTCGGCATCCGACTTGAACTCGCCCGCGATCGCCGCGAGCAGGTCGGCAGGCGTCACGATCCCCTCGAAATGCCCGTATTCGTCATGGATCAGCGCCATCGGCACCTCGGCCTGGCGCAGCGCGATCAGCGCGTCCATCGCGTCGATCTGGTCGATCACCACCGGCGCCTTGCGCATCAGCACGTTGAGGTCGAGCGGCTCCCCGCGGAACAGCGCGGCGGCGATGTCGCGTGCTTGCACGACGCCGCGCACGCGGTCGATCGACCCGTCGCCGACCGGCAGCCGCGTATGCTGCGACGCGAGCAGCGTGTCGCGGATCTCGTCGGCATCCCAGTTGCAGTCGAGCCAGTCGATATCGGTCCGCGGCGTCATCACCTCGCGCACCGGCCGGTCGGCCAGCCGCACCACGCCCGAGATGATCGAGCGCTCATGCTCCTCGATCACGCCCGACTTGGACGCCTCGGCGACGATCAGGTGGAGTTCCTCGGCGGTGACATGCTCCTCCGATTCGCGGTTGAGCCGCAGCGCCTTGAAGATCAGCGCGCTCGTCGAATCGAGCACCCACACGATCGGCGCGGTGATGATCGCCAGCCAGCGCATCGGCCGCGCCATGAACGCGGCGATCGTCTCGGGCGATCGCAGCGCGAACTGTTTGGGCACCAGCTCGCCGATGATCAGCGAGGCATAGGTGGTCAGGCCGATGACGATCGCGAAGCCCGCGGTCTCCGCCGTGCTCGCGCTCAGCCCCAGCGCCTGCAGCCGCGCCGCGGTCGGCGTGCCGAGACTCGCACCCGAATAGGCACCCGCAAGAATCCCGATCAACGTGATGCCG
>NZ_JPJC01000162.1:0-680 GCF_000733135.1 Sphingomonas sp. FUKUSWIS1 | reverse complement strand
CCCGCCCGCCGACCTGCACGAGGCATTTCGGCGTGCTGAGCGTCAGCGGCAGGAGCCGCGATCCGTGGCCCGCGGCAAGGATGATGGCCTTCATGGCACCCGCTTATGCATCAACTGTGGCAGGAAAATGCAGCGCTTCGTCCGTGGATGCGGGGGGCAAAGTCGCGCCTGCCGTCCTGCTTTGATTCTGGACCCCCGCCTGCGCGGGGGAACGGTGGCGGATCCGGTGTGGCAAAAACTGTTCTCCCGCGAAGGCGGGAGCCCAGGGTTACGGGCGATGTCCTGCGTAACCCTGGGGGCACGCCCCTCAGCGCCGCACGATCGCCGCATCGTCGCGCGACCAGCCGCCGCCCATCGCCTGATAGAGCGTCACATAGGCCGTCAGCCGGTCCGCGCGTGCCTGGACCAGCGACAGCTCCGCGGTCAGCAGCCCGCGCTGCGCATCGAGCTGGTCGATATAGGCCGAATAGCCCGCGCGGTAGCGGTTCGACGCGTTGCGCAGCGCGCCCGCGAGCGCATCGCGCTGTGCGGCGAACGCATTGGCCTGTTCGCCCGAGCGGCGGACGCCCGCAAGGCTGTCGTCGACCTCGCGGAACGCCTGGAGCGCGGTGCGGCGATAGGCGAACGCCGCCTGGTCGCGGCGTGCGGTCGCGGCATCGGCCTGCGCGCCCAGCCGCCCG
>NZ_JPJC01000161.1:25264-45501 GCF_000733135.1 Sphingomonas sp. FUKUSWIS1 | reverse complement strand
GGGTCGCCGGCGGCGGGGACGGGGACGAGCCGGTCGACCGTGATCCGCGACCGGCTTTCGATCGTCAGGTGGCGTACCGGGCTGTCGACCACCAGCCGGGTGACGTTGGCGAGCCCCGCCTCGGCGCGCGCGGGGCTGACGCGTCCCGCGGGATGGACCGAGAGCGTGTAGGCGTCGAGATGCTGGCCCGGCCAGTCGATCGGTTTCAGCCGGAGGTTGCAGCGCGCGAACTTGACGCTCGCGCCATAGTCGAAGGTGGTGACGTGACGGATGTCGTATATCATGCGAGCGTCAGTTCGCTGGTGCGGAGCGGTTCTGCGCCCTGCAGGAAATAGCGTCTCGCCAGCGCGTCGGACACGCCCGCCAGCCGGCGTTCGACGTCGCCCAGCGTATCCGCGTCCAGCTCGGCGGCGGTTGCGGTCATCACGATCGCCATGAGCGCGGTCGCCTGGGCCTGTTGCGGTTCGGCCATCTCGTCGTCGCTCAGCACCGGCAGTTCGGCGAGCCGGGCGGCGATGCGGTCGGCGGAGAAGGCGAGGCTGCGCGGGTTGCCGGGGTCGAGCGCGACGAGATCCATGACCGGCACGCGCGCGATTCCCGTGGGATAGCGCTGGCGATAGGTGATCTGGCTGTCAGCGAGGTCGAGCAGCACCGACAGGTCGTCGGGCGAGGCGCCGGGCATGCCGAACAGCCGGATCGCGCGCGCCATCGCCATCGCGCGCTCGATCCGGCGGCCGAGATCGTGGAACCGCCATGCCGCGGTCCGTCCCATATGCTCGGCGGACAGCCCGGCAATCGCGGCATAGCGGCGCTGGAGCGAACCGGCGCGTTCGAGCATCCCGCGATGCGTCGGGAAGGGCGCCTCGAGCAGCCGGACCATGTCCGAGGACAGCCGGTCGCGCGATCCCTCGCCGATCGCACGCGCATGGCGGTTGATCGTCGCGACCGACTGCCAACCCTCGTCCTCCATTGCGGTGCGCGCGAACGCGGTCAGGTCGGCGCGGCGCAGCGCGGGGGGATGCGGTGCGGCACCGCTGCCGACGATCAGCCCGACGAGCTTGCCGACGGTCTGCGACGACAGCACCGCGCCGCCGTCCGCGTCGATCGAATTGCCGAGCATCACGCGGATCGCCGCGAGCAATGCCTCGCCGCGCTCGAGATAGCGGCCGAGCCAGTAGAAATTGTCCGCGACTCGGCTGGGCAGCGTGCCGGGATTGCGCCGGACGTGGAGCGAATCGGGCGCGGTGAGCAGCGAGACGGGTGCGACCGGCTCCGGCCCATAGACGCAGACATCGGCGGACCAGATGCCTTCGCCCATCACCGCGGCGCGCGCGTCGGGGTGCTCGCCGATCCGCGCGAACCCGCCGGGCAGCACGGTCCATTCGCCGTCGCCGCCGCGTGCTGCAAAGACGCGCAGCGTGAACGGGCGCGGCTCGAGCGTGTCGCCAACGACGACGGGCATAGTCGAGAGGCGGACGATCTCCTGCCCGACATAATCCTGCGGGCGGCGCGCCATGTCGGCGAGCAGCGCGGCACGGTCGGCGCCGGTGATGTCGGCGCCCGCGGTCGCGCCGTTCGGCAAGCCGAGCGGGCGGGTGTGATAGGCGGGGGCGATCAGCAGCCGGTCGAGATCGGCCTCGACCGCGGTCCGCGCCGCGTCCTGCCCGCACCACCAGGTCGCGATGTTGGGGAGCAGCAGGTCCTCGCCGAGGATCGTGCGCGCGAGTTGCGGCAGGAAGGCGGAGAAGGCGGGCGCCTCGAGCACCGCGGAGCCGGGCGCGTTCGACAGCACGACATTGCCGGCGGCATAGGCGTCGATCAGGCCGGGCACGCCGATCTGCGAATGCGTGTCAAACGCCAGCGGATCGAGCAGCCGGGGATCGAGCCGCCGCCACAGCGCGTCGATCCGCTTCAGCCCGCCGATCGTGCGGACATAGAGCTTGTCCTCGAGCGCGGCGAGATCCGCGCCCTCGACGAGCAGCAGCCCCAGATAGCGCGCGAGATGCGCCTGTTCGGGATAGCTCGGGTTGAACCGGCCGGGGGTGAGCAGCCCGATGCGGGGATCGGTGCGCTTGCACATCGCCGCCAGCCCCGCGCGGAACGCGGCAAAGAAGGGCGCGTGGCGCTGAACGTTCAACCGCGCCTGTAACCCGCCGAGCGTGCGGCCGACCGCGAGCCGGTTCTCGAGCGCATAGCCCGCGCCCGCGGGTGCGCGCAGATGATCGGCGAGCACGCGCCATTCGCCGCTCGGACCGCGGCCGAGATCGATCGCGATGAAATCGAGATGGCGGCCGCCGGGCGGATCGAGCCCGACCATCGGCCGCAAGAAGAACGGGCTGCCGGTGACGAGCGCGGCGGGGATATGGCCGTCCGCGACCAGCTTTCCCTCGCCGTACAGATCGGCGATCACCGTTTCCATCAGCGTCGCGCGCTGGACCACGCCCGCGGCGATCCGCGCCCAGGCGTCCGCCTCGATCAGCAGCGGGACGGGGGAGACGGGCCAGGGGCGCTCGTCGGGTTCGTCGGCGATGCGGAAGCCGGTGCCGATATCGACCGCGTGACGCTGGACGCGTTCGCGGACATGGCCGAGATCGTCCGAGGCGACCATCGCGAGCTCGGCGAAGGTCGCGGTCCAGGCGGGGTCGATGCTGCCGTCGGCGGCGGGGCAGAGCATGTCGGCGGCGGTACTGCGCGCGCAATAGTCGGCGATCCAGCGCTCGGCATGGCGTGTCGCGTCATAGGCGCTCGATTGCGCCGTATCGGTCGGGGGCGTGGATTGCGTCGCCATCTCCATGCCTTGATGCCTTCGAATAGTGGCGGCGGGTGTTTCACCTTTCGCTGGTGCGGCGCAACCTAAATTGTCGGGCGTGGGGTAGGTCGGGGAGGGGGAACAGGACTTTCCCGGGCTGGCCGTTCCCCGGCGGAGGCCGGGGCCCAGGTGGGAAGGTGGTCGTAACCTTGCGCTGCATATCCTTTGCGACTGTTCCCCAACTGGGCCCCGGCCTTCGCCGGGGAACGAGCCATATAGAGGCGCGCGACCCTCAGAAATCCGGCAGGACCTGGTCCGCCACGCCCCAGCCCTTCAACCCGCGCGAGCCGGCGCGTGCGATCAGGTCTTCGGCGTCGCGCACACCCCAGCGGGCGGCGGTGTCGATATCGCGCAATTCGCTCCACGACACGGGCGCGGCGACAGGCGCGCCGGCGCGGGCGCGGGCGGAATAGGGCATCACCGCGGTGCTGCCGCGCTGGTTGCGCAGCCAGTCGATGAAGATCCGGCCCTTGCGCTTGGCCTTGGCCATCGATGCCACGAACCGGTCGGGCTCGGCACTTGCCAGCGCCCGCGCGAAACGGTCGGCGAAATCCTTGACCGCGGGCCATTCCGCCTTGGGGGTGAGCGGGACGACGACATGGACGCCCTTGCCGCCAGACAGCATCGCGAAGCTGACGAGCCCTAGTTCGGCGAGCTGCGTCTTCAGAAACTCTGCGGCCTTCTTGGTATCGTCGAAGTCGAGCCCCTCGTCGGGGTCGAGATCGAAGACGAGCCGGTCAGCCTTTTCGAGCGTCTCGTTGGAGGATCCCCAGCCGTGGAATTCGATCGTCCCCATCTGGACGCAGGCGACCAGCCCGTCGGCATCGTCGACATAGAGATAGTCCTCGGTCGATCCGTCCTTTTCGCGGATCGGCACCTGATGGACCGCGTCGCCGAAGCTGCCGGCGTCATGTTTCTGGAAGAAGCAGGCGCGCGACCGGCCTTGCGGACAGCGGACGAGGCTGATCGGGCGGTTGCCCGCGAAGGGGAGGATGAGGCCCGACAGCGCGGCGTAATAATCGGCGAGATCGCCCTTGGTGACGTCGGAGTCGTCGAAGATGACGCGGTCGCGGTTGGTGATCTTGATCTTAGTCTCAGGCGCGGCATCGGGGAGCGGGGCGGGGGTTTCGGCGACGACGTCCTTGGCCGCCTTGTCCTCGCGCAGAGCGATGAAGCTCGAATGGCGCAGCACGCCGTCGGGGGTGGTTTCGGCAAAGGCGATCTCGGCGACGAGCTTGGGCGTTACCCAGTGCGCGCCGCGGACCGCGGCCTTCGGGGCCTCGACGGTCGGCGTCTTGCGGTCGAGCGCATCGAGTTTCTCGCGCAGCTCGTCCATCAGCGCCAAGTCGAAGCCGGTGCCGACCTTGCCCGCATAGCGATAGGTCTTGCCCTCGCGGACGCCGAGCAGCAGCGACTTGAAGCCGCGCTTCTTGTCGGACGGGAGCCAGCCGACGATGACGAATTCCTGACGGTGCGTGCATTTGACCTTGAGCCACGCCTTGGTCCGCTTGCCCTGATAGGGCGCGTCGGCGCGTTTCGAGACGATGCCTTCGAGGCCCTCGCGGCACATCGTCTCGAACAATTGCTCGCCCGCGCCGATGACGTGGTCCGAATAGCGCAGGCGGTCGTCATCGCCCGGGATCAGCGGTTCGAGGCGGGCCTTGCGGTCGAGATTGGACAGGCCGGTCAGGTCCTCACCGTCGACTTCGAGCAGGTCGAACGCGAACAAGGTCATGTCTCCGCCGCTGGAGATCGCGTCCTTCAGCGTCGAGAAATCGGGGTGGCCGTTCTTGAAGGCGACGATCTCGCCGTCGATCAGCGCCGATTTTACGGGGAGCTTCGCGGCGGCGGCGGCGATCCTCGCGAACTTGTCGGTCCAGTCGAGCCCGGTGCGGGTGAAGACCTTGGCCTTGCCGTTCGCGACCGCGACGAGCGCGCGGTAGCCGTCATATTTGACCTCGTGCAGCCACGCGGTGCCGGTGGGGACGGCGTCGACGAGCGTGCAGAGCTGGGGGTCGCGGAATTCGGGAAGCGTGCCGTCATGCTGGCGAAGGCCAGGATCCAGAGTATGGGCCGCGACGCTTTTGGCTCTGGATCCCGGCTTTCGCCTAGATGACGGGGGAGGGGCGGGTTTGCTCGCGCGTGCCGGCTTCTTCCCCTCGGCAATCTCCGCCATCGTGCGCCCGGTCGAGACGCTCGTCAGCGCTTCGTCGACCAGCGTGTCGGTGCCGCCCGCCGCGGCGTCGTCGATCTTGCGGAGCAGCCAGTTCTCGCGCTTTTCCTTCGCGCGGGGTTTCAGGCGGATCAGCAGCCATTCGCCCTTCATCCGCTCGCCATCCAGGACGAAGTGGAGATGGCCCTTGTCGAGGTCCTTGGCCGACTTGCCCTTGATCGGTGCCCAGGTGCCGCGGTCCCACAGCATCACCGTGCCGCCGCCATATTCTCCTGCGGGGATCGCGCCTTCGAACGTGGCGTAGCTCAAGGGATGGTCCTCGGTGCGGACCGCGAGGCGCTTTTCGTCCGGGTCGAGGCTGGGGCCGCGGGTGACCGCCCAGCTTTTGAGGACGCCGTCGATCTCGAGGCGCAGGTCCCAGTGGAGGCGGGTGGCGTCGTGCTTCTGGACCATGAAGCTGTTGCCGTTGCCGGGGGTTAGCGTGCCGGCGGGTTCGGCGGTCTTCGCGAAGTCCCGCTTGGCATTGTAGAGCGCGAGGGGGTCTGGGGTGTCAGCCACCATCGGTCTCCCGCGAATGCGGGAGCCGAGGCTGGGTCCCCGCCTTCGCAGGACCACAACAGGGAGCATTACGCACGTTTCTTGGCCGGAGACTTGGCCGTGGTCTTCGTCGCGGTCTTGGCCGGGGCTTTCTTGGCGGGCGCCTTCTTCGCAGCCGCAGCCGTGCCGCCCGATTTCTCCATCGACTTCTTCAGCGCCGCCATCAGGTCGACGACGTTCGACCCCTTGCTCTCGCCGCTGTCCTTGTCGTCGATGATCGTCTTGCCGTTGGCCTTGCGCTTGCGTTCGATCAGGTCCTTCAGCGCGTCGACATAGCGGTCGTGGAAATCCTGCGGGTGGAAGTCGCCGCTGCGCTTCTCGATCAGCGCCTCGGCGAGTTCGAGCAGTTCCTCGGACGGCTTGTCGTCGGGGATGTCGCGGAAATAGCCCTGCGCCTTGTGCACCTCGTCCGCGTAGCGCAGCGTCTCGAGCACCAAGCCGCGCCCGCACGGCTTGAGGCTGACGACATATTCACGGCCTCGCATCGCGAGCTGGCCGAGCCCGACCTTCTTGGTCCGCCGGAGCGCCTCGCGCAGGACGATGAACGCCTCCTCCGCCAGATCGTCCGCAGGGACGACGAAATAGGGCTTTTCATAATAGAGCACGTCGATGTCGCTCGCATCGACGAACTGGGTCAGTTCGAGCGTCTTCTTCGATTCGAGCTTCACCGCGTCGATCTCGTCCTGGTCGAGCAGGACATATTCGCCCTTTTCGATCTCATAGCCCTTCATGATCTCGTCCGCATCGACCGGGCCGACGCCGGTGACGACCTTATCGTAATGGACCGGCTGGCCCGAGGGTTCGTGGATCTGCTTGAACGAGACGGCCGCACCCGATTTGGTGGCGGAGTAGATTTCGACCGGGATCGAGACCAGCGCGAGCCGGATCTGTCCCTGCCAATAGGCGCGCGCTGCCACGGTGCGGTTTCCTTCGTTGCGAAACCGATTCAATCGTCGGCGTGGCGAGTCGTTCCGTGAGCGCCGTGCCGTGCGCTGTTTCGCGGCCCGCCAAGTTTCGCTATGGCGCTGCCATGTCCGATAACCCGATCACGCTGTTCGAGGCCTGGTACGCCGAGGCCAGGCAGACAGAAATCAACGACTCCAACGCTGTAGCCCTCGCCACTGCGGATGCACAGGGACGTCCGTCGGTGCGGATGGTGCTGCTGAAAGGGCATGGCCCCGATGGTTTCGTCATCTACACCAACCGCGAGAGCCGCAAGGCGGGCGAGCTGACCGCGAACGCGCATGCGGCGTTGCTCTTCCACTGGAAGTCGCTGCGCCGGCAGGTCCGGATCGAGGGGCGCGTCAGCCTTGTGAGCGATGCGGAATCGGACGCCTATTTCGCGACGCGCGGCCGTGATTCGCAACTCGGGGCATGGGCGTCGGAACAATCGCGCCCGCTCGACACGCGCGACACGTTCGAACGCCGTTTTGCCGAGGCGCAGGCGCGGTTCGAGGGTGGCGACGTGCCGCGGCCGCCGCATTGGGGCGGGTACCGGATCGCGCCCGATCGCATCGAGCTGTGGCAGGACCGCGAACACCGCCTACATGAGCGGCGACTGTTCGTGCGCGACGGTGAAGGCTGGACCGAAGGATTGCTGTTCCCATGACCCAGGACGAACGCCGCAGGGTGATCCCGCTGGCGACGCGCGCGGCGCTCGCCAGCGTCGCGATGGCGTGTTTCCTGCTGCTGCTGAAGGGCTTTGCGGCGTGGACGACCGGATCGGTCGCGATGCTCGGCTCGCTCGCCGACACCGCGCTCGACCTGCTCGCGAGCCTCGTCACGCTGTACGGCGTGCGGCTGGCGGCGACGCCGGCCGATCACGACCACCGTTTCGGCCACGGCAAGGCGGAGGCGCTCGCCGCGCTGTTCCAGGTGATGCTGATCACCGCGTCGGCGGCGGGCATCGCCTGGCGCGCGATCCTCGCGTTCAACGATCCGCAGCCGACCACGGGCGCCGATTTCGGCATCGGCGTGTCGGTCGTCGCGATCGTCGCGACGGTGTTCCTGCTCGCCTATCAGCGCCGGATCATCCGCCAGACCGGATCGGTCGCGATTCTTGCTGACAATGTCCATTACCAGTCGGACGTGCTGCTGAACGGGTCGGTGATCGTCGCATTGGTGCTCGACCAGTATATGGGGTGGAGCGGGGCGGATCCGATCTTCGGCATCGTCATCGCCTTGTGGCTCGCCTGGGGTGCCTTCTCGGCATCGTCGAACGCGATCGACCAGTTGATGGACAAGGAATGGCCCGAGGATCTGCGTGCGCAGTTCCTCGACGTGGCGGCGCGTCAGCCCGGCATCCGCGGCATCCATGACTTCCGCACCCGCCGGTCGGGCAGCCATGATTTTGCGCAGTTCCACATGGAGGTCGCGCGCGACCTGACCGTCGCGCATGCCCACGACATCGTCGAGGCGGTCGAGCGCAACCTTCGCACCGCGTTTCCGAAGGTCGAGGTGCTGATCCACCTCGATCCCGAGGGGCATGTCGATACCGACAATCCGCTGGTCGAGGCGGACGTGACGCCGCATTGGTTTGGCAAGCGGGTTTAACCTGCGGCGATCGACAACGGGCAGAGGGCCAGCAGCATGAGAATACCGTTCGCGCAGATCGATGCGTTCGCCGACACGGCCTTTGCGGGCAATCCGGCGGCGGTGATGCCGTTGTCGGCGTGGCTCGACGATGCTGTGCTGCTGGATATCGCGCAGGAGAACAACCTGAGCGAGACCGCGTTCATCGTCCCCTCCGCCGAAGAGGGCGTCGATTTCGACCTGCGCTGGTTCACGCCGGGCGCAGAGGTCGCGCTGTGCGGGCATGCGACGCTGGCGAGCGGGCATTTCGTGCTGTCGTCGGATAGTGCGCGCGACCGGGTCCGGTTCGCGACGCGGCAGGCCGGGATCCTCGAGGTCGCCTGCGCGGATGGCGGATACACGCTCGAGCTTCCGGCCTGGGCGCCCGCGCCAAAGGCAATGCCGGAGATCGTCGCGGCACTGACGATCGATTCGCCGGTCGAGACCTTGTGGCACGACAAGGGCTATGCGCTGGTGATCGTCGAGGACGAGGCGATCGTCCGCAACCTGAAGCCCGATTTCGTCGCGCTGGCGAAGTTTCCGATCGTCGCGATCGTCGCGGCGAAGGGGTCCGCGACCGCAATCGTCAGCCGCGTCTTCACGCCTTATTATGCGATCAACGAGGATCCGGTGACGGGGTCGGCGCATGCGGTGATGGTGCCGTACTGGGCGCAGACGCTGGGCGACAGTTTCACCGCGTTCCAGGCGAGCGCGCGCGGGGGGCGGCTGACGTGCCGGCTCGAAGGCGACCGGGTGGTGCTTGGCGGTGCGTGCGTGACGGTGATCGAGGGCACGTTCCTGCTGCCGTGAGGGGCGTCTGATGCGGCCGTCGTCCTGACGTCCGTCAGGATGACGGGTGGGGGGGGCGTTACCGCTTGCGTCCCTTGGTCATCGGATCGGGCTTTTTCGGTTTCACCCAGCCGGGCGGCGGGGTCAGGCGTTGCTGGCTGGTGCCGAGACCCATCGCGCCGGGTTGCTGGCGGGTGAGTCCCGCGGTGTCGGCGACGGTGCCGCCGCCGCGGAGCAGGCTGATCTGGTCGCGCAGCCGCCCCGCGGTCTCGAAGTCCATCGCCGCGGCGGCGGCTTCCATCTGGCGGCGCAGGTCGTCGATATCCATGCCACGCCCAACGCGTCAGGCGGCGGCGAGTGCCGCCTCGGTCGACGCGATCCAGCCGCCGCCGAGCACGCGGTCGCCGGCATAGAGGACGGTCGCCTGTCCCGGTGCGACGCCATATTCGGGTGCGTCGAACACGACGCGGTCGCCGATCAGGCGGGCCGGGACGGGCTTGGCCATCGAGCGCACCTTGGCGGTGAGCGGCCCGGTGAAATCGTCGCCGAGCCAGTTGATGTCGCTCAGCTGCGCCGCCGAAACCGCGAGCGCCCGGCGTGGGCCGACCACGACGCGCCTTGTGTCGGGCTCGACGCGCACGACGTAGAGCGGCTCCGGGCTGCCGCCGATCTCGAGCCCGCGACGCTGGCCGACGGTGAAGTGGATCAGCCCGCGATGCTCGCCGAGCTTCATGCCGCCGATATCGACGATATCGCCCGCGGTATCCGCCTCCGGGCGCAGCTTCTTGACCAGTCCGGCGTAATCGCCGTCGGGGACGAAGCAGATATCCTGGCTGTCAGGCTTGGCCGCGACGCCTAGGCCGAGTTCGGCCGCGATCTCACGCACGCGCGCCTTGGGCAGGCCGCCGAGCGGGAAGCGCAGATAGTCGAGCTGCGCCTGCGTCGTCGCGAACAGGAAATAGCTCTGGTCGCGGGCAGGATCCGCGCCGCGGTGGAGTTCGGCGCCGTGCGCGCCCTCGACGCGGCGGACATAATGGCCGGTCGCCAGGCAATCGGCGCCGAGATCGCGCGCGAGCTTCAGCAGGTCGGTGAACTTGGGCCCCATGTTGCACTGGACGCACGGAATCGGCGTGCGCCCCGCGAGATAAGCGTCGGCAAAGGTGTCGACGACCTGTTCGCGAAAGCTCGATTCATGGTCGAAGACGTAATGCGCGATGCCCAGCCGGTCGCAGACCGCGCGCGCGTCGCGAATGTCGCGGCCCGCGCAGCACGAGCCCGCGCGGCCGACCGCCTCGCCGTGATCGTAGAGCTGCAGCGTCACGCCGATCGTCTCCGCGCCGGTCGCATGCGCGAGCGCCGCGACGACCGAGCTGTCGACCCCGCCCGACATCGCGACGACGATCCGTCGACCGGCCAGCGACCCCGACCCTGGTGTCGCGCCGCCGAGCTGAAAATCCGCCTGTTCCATCGGTACACCATAGTCTCTGCGACGAGGCGTTGCAAAAAAAGCGACAGGCGCGACAACTCTTTGTCCCGAACTTTACCTCGTTTTCATTCCCCGGCGTTTAGACGGAACCTCTAGTTGGTGTTTTGCGAGTGTCGCGTTGGATCTGAGCTTCCCCCGTTTCGATCGAGAGGCCGAGCTGACCGTTCTGCCCGGTGACCTGGCGGTGTTGATCGTCGGGATCGCCGCGCGTCAGGCGGCGAGCCCGACCGCGGCGGTTCAGGCCGGGTTTTCGCGGGGTGCGATCGATCCCAAGCTGTTCGCCCCCGTCCACGGGGCGTTCAATGGGCCAATGGCGGATGCCTTGACGCGATGGAAACAGGAATGACCGCGGCGTTTACCGCGGCGTTTTAGCCATTCTTCAACTCCCTTGGCTACGGGTCGTAGCCACGTATCGAGAGGGGGCCCCCGCCCCGATCAGAGGTTGTAAATGATCGAGAACCAGAAGTTCCGCCCTGCCAAGGTCATCGGACCGCTTGGCGAGCAATTGACGCTGGATTCGCTGCCGCCGCCCAGCACGACGCGGTGGGTCGTACGCCGCAAGGCCGAGGTCGTCGCCGCGGTCAATGGCGGTCTGTTGTCGGTCGACGAGGTCTGCGACCGCTATGGACTGACGGTCGAGGAATTTGCCGGATGGCAGCGCGCGATCGACCGGTCGGGGATGCCGGGCCTGCGCGTGACGCGGATCCAGCACTATAAGTCGCTGTACGAAAGGCAGCAAAAATACTGACCCGAATCAGCCTACATAATCAAAACGCGGGCGGAACAAACGTCCGTGCTCGCACGTCTTTCCGCCATCGCCCGGCTACGGGAACAACGGAGGGAAAGTAAAATGGGTATCATTCTTTGGCTGATCATCGGCGGCGTCATCGGCTGGATTGCCAGCATGATCATGCGCACGGATGCGCAGCAGGGCATCTTCCTGAACATCATCGTCGGCATCGTCGGCGCCTTCATCGGCGGCCTGATCCTGTCGGGTGGCTCGATCAACAGCGCACCGCTGACGCTGACCTCCTTCATCGTGTCGCTGCTTGGCGCGATCGTGCTGCTCGCGATCGTCAACCTCGTGCGCCGCGGCAGCGTCCGCTAAGAGCGGTCGCTACACAGCGTTGAAAAAGGGCCGTCCGGGCGACCGGGCGGCCCTTTTTCTATGCGCTCAGTTTAGCAGGAAGCGGACCGAGACCGAAACGGTGACGTCCTTCTCGCCCGCGACGATCTGCGTGCTGTCCTTGGCCATCGCCGCGCGGGCCATGAACACCGGCGGGTTCGGATTGCCGGCATTCTCGCCATTCTCGGTGATCGAGACGATCCGCGAGACGCGCATCCCGGCGGACCGCGCATAGATATCGGCGCGGGCACGCGCGCGCTTGACCGCATCGGCCCGCGCCTCGTCCAGCGCCGCATCGGGCTGGTCGATCGACAGATTGGGCCCGTCGATCTGGTTCGCACCTTCGGCGACCAGCGCATCGAGGATCGCGCCCGACTTCGCCACGTCGCGGAAGCGGATCGAAACGCTGTTGGTCGCCTGATAGCCGGTGACCGCCGGCGGCTGGTTGTCGGCATAGCGATATTGCGGCGCGAGCCCGACCGTCGCGGTGGCGATGTCGCGCGGCGCGACCCCGGCCTTCTTCAACGCTGCGAGCACGCGATTCATCCGCTGCCCATTGTCCGCCAGCGCAGCCGCGGCGGTCGTCGCCTGCGAGACGACACCCGCACGGATCGTCGCGACATCGGGCACGCGCGTGGTGCGGCCCTCGGCGCTGACGTCGAGCACGGTCCCGGTCGCGGGGACCATCGGTTCGACCGTCGACGCCTGCGCCTGCGCCGAAGCGGCGGCGGGGATCGCGGCGGCGAGCGGAACCGCCGCCAGCGTCGCGATCATGGTGAGCCTGGTCATATCGTGTCTCCCTGTAAGTCAGCCTGCTTTCGCGATTGATCGAAGCCGGGTCAACGCAGGCTGAACATCGCGTGCAGCTTGCAGACAGGTGCGATCCTGGTCATGTCTGACATTTGGCTGCGCGGCGTGCCGGGGGGCTTGAGCACGGTGATCTATTTATATAATACAGCTGGCGAGTGGTCCGGCGGATTCGGGTCGGGACGGGGATAGCGCGCGCATGAACTACGAAGCCAGGACGATCGGCGGCGAGCCGCAGCAGGTGCTGACGGATCAGACGCCGCCGTCGCATACCCGTCGCAACATCATCATCGCGGTGGTCGTCATCCTCGCGGCGCTGGCCATCGCCTGGTTCGCGTTCGGATCGGGCAAGAAGGATGCAGCGGCGCCCGGTGCGCCGACCGAGCAGATTCCGAGCGTCACCGTCATCGTGCCCGGTCGCCAGACCGTCGACCGCGTGATCGCCGCGACCGGTACGTTGGCCGCGCGCCGCGAAATGCCCGTCGGCGTCGCGGGCGAGGGCGGCATGATCACGCGCGTGCTGGTCGAGCCGGGCCAGTGGGTCGCGGCGGGGCAGGTGCTTGCGACGGTCGACCGCTCGGTCCAGACCGAGACCGCGGCATCGCTGTCGGCATCCGTAACCGTGGCGCGGTCGGACGAGACGATCGCACAGGCGGAGCTCGACCGTGCGCAGCAGCTGGTCGATCGCGGGTTCATCTCGAAGGCGGATCTCCAGCGCAAGGCGGCGACGCGCGATGCGGCGGCGGCGCGCGTGAAGGTGGCGCAGGCGTCGCTCGGCGAGGCCCGCGCGCGCAACGGGCGACTCGACATCCGTGCACCGGCCGCCGGCCTCGTGCTGACCCGCGGCGTCGAGCCCGGGCAGATCGTCAGCTCGGGGACCGGCGTGCTGTTCCGCATGGCGATGGGCGGACAGATGGAAATGCGCGCGGCGCTGGCCGAAAGCGATCTGCTCGGCCTGCCGGTCGGCGCGCGGGCGACGGTGACCCCGGTCGGTTCGGCCAAGGGGTATAAGGGCGAGGTCTGGCAGGTGTCGCCGGTGATCGACCCGCAGACACGCCAGGGCGTCGCGCGAATCGCGCTCGCCTATGATCCCGCGCTGCGTCCGGGCGGGTTCGCCGCGGCGTCGATCGTCGGTGGCGCGACGGTCGCACCGCAGCTTCCCGACTCGGCGTTGCAGAGCGACGACAAGGGCAGTTTCGTGTATGTTGTCGGTCCCGACGACAAGGTGGTGCGCCGCGACGTGAAGATCGGCCAGGTTTCCGACAGTGCGGTGACGATCGCAGGCGGGCTGCAGGGCAACGAACGCGTCGTCCAATCGGCGGGCGGGTTCCTCGCACCGGGGCAGAAGGTCAAGCCCGTGACCAAGGCGACCACCAGCGCGACGACGACACCCACCAGTAGCAAACGGGGCTGACGCACCATGGGTTTCCGCAACATCTCGGCCTGGGCGATCCGCAACCCGGTACCGCCGATCGTGCTGTTCCTCGCACTGACGCTGGCGGGAATCGTCAGCTTCATGCGGATGGACGTGAACAACGATCCGGATATCGACTTCCCGATCGCGATCGTCGTCATCAGCCAGCCGGGTGCGGCGCCCACCGAACTAGAAACCCAGGTCACGCAGCGGGTCGAGGCGGCGGTGCGGACGCTGCAGGGCATCGACCAGATCAGCTCAACGGTCACCGAAGGTACGTCGCAGACGGTCATCCAGCTCAATATCGGCACGCCGATCGACCGCGCTGTCAACGACGTGCGCGACGCGATCGCGCAAATCCGCGGCGACCTGCCCGAGGGGATCCTCGAGCCGCAGGTGTTCCGCGCCAACACCACCGACGAGGATATTGCGAGCTACTCCGCGATCGCCAGCGACATGACGGTCGAACAGCTGAGCTGGTACATCGACAATACCGTGGCGAAGGAGCTGCTGTCGGTATCGGGGCTTGCCGCGGTCAACCGCAATGGCGGGGTGAGCCGCGAGATTCGCGTGATCCTCGATCCCGTCAAGCTGCAGAGCCAGGGCCTGACCGCGAGCCAGGTCAACGCGCAGCTGCGCCAGGTCAATCTGAACGCGGCGGGCGGCCGCGCGGAGATCGCCGGATCCGAACAGTCGGTGCGCGTGCTCGGCAATGCCAAGAACGCCTATGACCTTGGCCAGACGCAGATCTCGGTCGGCGGGCGGACCGTACGGCTGGCGGACATCGCGCAGGTCCGCGACCTCTATGCCGAGCAGCGGACCGCGGCGGCGATCAACGGTCGCCAGGTCATCAGCTTCGACTTCCAGCGTGCCAAGGGCGCGTCCGACGTCACCGTGTTCAACGATGCGGTCAAGAAGCTCGAGGCGCTGGAGAAGCGCAACCCGGCGGTGCATTTCGTGCTGCGCTCGAACAGCGTCAAATATACCGAGGAGCAATATCACAGCGCGATCGACGCGATGATCGAGGGCGCGGTGCTCGCGGTGATCGTGGTGTTCCTGTTCCTGCGCGACTGGCGCGCGACGATCATCTCCGCGCTCGCCATTCCGCTGTCGGCGATTCCCGCTTTCTGGTTCATGGACCTGCTCGGCTTCACGTTGAACCAGATGACGCTGCTCGCGCTCAGCCTGGTCGCGGGCGTGCTGGTCGATGACGCGATCGTCGAGATCGAGAACATCGTCCGGCACATGCGGATGGGCAAATCCGCCTATCAGGCGTCGATCGACGCCGCCGACGAGATCGGGCTGGCAGTGCTGGCGACGACGATGTCGATCGTCGCGGTCTTCCTGCCGGTCGGGCTGATGCCGGGTATCTCGGGCCAGTTCTTCAAGAATTTCGGTCTGACCGTGGTCGCCTCGGTGCTGATGAGCCTCGCGGTCGCGCGTCTGATCACGCCGATGATCGCGGCCTATTTCCTGAAGGCGCACGGCACCGCCAGCCACGGCGAAGGCAAGCTGATGGACTGGTACATGGCGTCGCTGCGGTTCACGCTGCGGCACCGCTGGCTGCCGGTCGTGGCGGGTGCGGCCGCGACCGCGATCACGATCGCGATGTTCTTCGTCCTGCCCTCGACCTTCCAGCCGCCGCGCGACAGCGACACCAGCACCGCGACGATCGACATGGTCCCCGGCACGACGCTGGCGCAGACCCAGGCGGTCGTGACCCGGGTCGCGAGCATCCTCCAGGCGCAACCCGATGTCGCATCGGTCTATGCCCGCACCGCGGTCGGCAATGGCCGCGTCACCGCGACGCTCAAGGACGATCGCTCGATGAAGAGCACCGCGTTCGAGCGGAGCCTCGCGCCGCAGCTCGCGGCGATCCCCGATGCGCGCGTGTCGTTCCGGTCGCAGTTCGGCTGGGGCGGCAGCAATCGCGACGTGACGATCACGCTGGGCGGCGACGACCCGGTCAAGCTCGACGCGACCGCGCAGAAGATCGTGACCGAGATGGCGAAGCTGCCGTCGCTCGTCGCGCCGCGCGTCGCGGGCAATCTGCAGCGGCCTGAAATCGTCATCCGCCCGCGGCTCGATCTCGCCGCCAATCTCGGCGTGACGACGCAGGGCCTGTCGAGTGCGATCCGCATCGCGACGCTGGGCGATATCGACCAGAACAGCGCGCGCTTCTCGCTCAGCGATCGCCAGATCCCGATCCGCGTCGCGCTCGATCAGAATGCGCGGACGAGCCTTGCGACGATCCAGAACCTGCCGGTCGCCACCGCGACGGGCGGATCGGTGCCGCTCAGCCTCGTCGCGGATATCGGGCTGGGCTCGGGGCCGACCAAGATCGACCGCGTCAACCAGCAGCGCCAGCTGTCGATCGGTGCGGATCTCGCGCCCGGCGTGATCAGCGGCGATGCGCAGAAGCAGATCCATGCGCTGCCGACGATGAACGCGCTGCCGATCGGGGTAAGCGAACTCGTGCTCGGCCAGGCCAAGTGGCAGGCCGAGATGATCAGCAACTTCATCGTCGCGGTGGTGGCGGGCGTGCTGCTCGTCTTCGCGGTGCTCGTGCTGCTCTATCGCCGGCTGTTGCCGCCGTTCGTCAACATGGGCTCGCTGATCCTCGCGCCGCTCGGCGGACTGCTCGCCTTGTGGGTGACGGGGCATCCTATCTCGATGCCGGTCTATATCGGGCTGCTGATGCTGCTCGGGATCGTCGCGAAGAACTCGATCCTGCTGATCGACTTCGCGCTTGAGGAGATGGGCAAGGGCGTCGATATCTGGACCGCGATCGTCGATGCCGGGCACAAGCGCGCGCAGCCGATAGTCATGACCACGGTCGCGATGGTCGCGGGCATGGTGCCGACCGCGCTGTCGATCGGCGGCGACGGATCGTTCCGCGCGCCGATGGGCATCACCGTGATCGGTGGTCTGGTGATGTCGACCGTGCTGACGCTGCTGATCGTGCCGGCGACGTTCAGCATCGCGGTCGGGATCGAGCGCTGGGCAGGGCCACGACTGGGTCGCCGCCTGCTCACCTTCCGGCCCGGCGACGACGGCGCGGAAGTGGTCGGGATCGCCGGCCCCAACGCGCCGGCGCTCGGGCCGGCATCGCCCAAGATCGGCTTTCGCGACGGCGATGGCGGGACACAGCCGGCGGAATGATCGCCGGCGTGACACCGCACGGGTGAACTATCCCTGCGCTCGGGGATTGTTTCGGGCATGACATCGAATTCCCGCGTGCGCCTGGCCAAGGAAGCGACCAACCCGGCTCTCATTCGCATGCGGATCGTCGCGACTGGGCTGCTGGTGCTGATGGCGGTCGTGTTCCTGGTCAGCCGCGCGCTGGTCGACCGGCACCCCGCAATCGGCTTCGTCCGGGCCTTTGCCGAGGCGGCGATGGTCGGCGGACTGGCGGACTGGTTTGCGGTCACCGCGCTGTTCCGCCATCCGCTCGGGCTGCCGATCCCGCACACCGCGATCATCCCGCGGAACAAGGATCGGATCGGTGACACGCTCGCGATATTCCTGCGCGACAATTTCCTGCTGCCCTCGGTCATCTCGCGCCGGATGCGGCGGCTCGACGTCGCGGGCGCGATCGCACACTGGCTGACCGATCCGCCCGAAGGGGCAGGGGGGCGGTTCCGGTCGGGTGCGTCGAAGCTGGTCGCGCAGATTCTCGAAGGCCTCGACCCCGCGCGGCTCGGCGGCATGGTGAAGGCCGGCATCCGCGCGAGGCTGCGCCAGACCGAGATATCGCCGATCCTCGGCCAGTTGCTCAAGGCCGCGATCGCCGAGCGTCGTCACGCCCCGCTGCTCGAGGCGGCGATCCGCTGGGCATCGGTCACGCTCGCCGCGAACGACCATCTCGTCCGCGCAATGGTGCACGAGAAGTCGGGTTCGATCCTGCGCTGGACGGGACTCGACACTACGGTCGCGGACAAGCTGATCAACGGGTTCGACCGCCTGCTCGCGGAGATGGCAGAGGATCCGCAGCACCCGTTGCGGCTGAAGGCGGAGGAAGCGCTCGAGCGGCTGGCCTGGGACCTGCAATATGACCGCCGCATGCGCGAGCGGGTCGAGGCGATGAAGAACGACCTGCTCGACAACCCAGCGATGCAGCGCTGGCTTGACGGTTTGTGGGAGCAGGCGCGCGGCGCGCTGCTGGCGATCGCGCGCGATCCGGAGCGGGCGATGGCGGGCAAGCTGGGCGACGTGCTGCGCCAGCTTGGCGAGACGCTGCTCCACGATCCGCGGCTGTCGCATACGATCAACCGGTTCGTCCGCCGCGCGGTCGTCGGCATCGCGGCGGACTATGGCGACGGTATCGTCCGGCTCGTGTCGGAGACGGTGCGCGGCTGGGATGCCGATACGATCACCAGCCGGCTGGAGAATGCGGTCGGTCGCGACCTGCAATATATCCGCGTCAATGGCACGATCGTCGGCGGGCTCGTCGGCCTGGTGATCCACACGGTCGACCGGATCCTCTAGTCGCCCCGGTTATCGCTCCCAGTCGGGCATCGGCCAGCCCTTCGCCTTTGCCAGAAGGCGGAGCGGACCGTGCGCGTTGACCGCGAACGGCTCGTCGGCCCAGGCAAAGGTCGGCGCATCGGAGACATGGTCCGAATAGAAGCGGACATGCGCATCGTGTCGCGCGATCCCCTCACGCGCCATCCAGCGCTCGATCATCGCGAGCTTGGCGGGGCCGTAGCAATTCTCGCCGTCGATCCCGGCGAGCAGATGGCCGTTCGCGTCGCGCAGGCTCTCGGTACCGATCACCGCATCGAAGCCGAGCCGTTCGGCGATCGACTCGACGTAGAAGCGGTAGGAGGCGGTCGCCATCACCAGCCTGTATCCCGCCGCGCGATCCGCCTCGATCTGGCGGAGCGCGGCCGCGAAGACCCCGTCGCGCATCACGCGGTCGGCAAACGCCTCGGCGGCGCGACGCTCCTGCGCCGGGGTCAGCGTCTTGCCGAGCATCATCCGCTGCATGATGTGCTTCAGGCGGCCGCGGCTCATCAGCTTGGCGAGATATCCCGCCGCCGCAAGCGCCGCGACCGGCACCAGCGCGAGTCGCCACGGCGCGCCGCCGGTGCGCGTGGTGTGGATCAGGAACGGCGTCCAGGTCGGCGCGTGGGTGATCGTCTTGTCCATGTCGTAGATGGCGAGAAGCTGGGTCATTGGGCCGGCTTACACAGCATTCGTCTTGCCGATCCAGTCCGTTTGCCGCAAAGGTGCCGCCGATGAGCGCGATGGCCGATTTTCAGCAGGACGGTGCCGACACGGGTACGCTTCGCTTCACCGGCGATCTGTCGCTCGCCAACATCGGAAATCTTCCCGATCGGCTCGAGGCGGTTGATGCCGCGTCGATCAAACGAGTCGATCTGAGCCAGGTCGACCGGATCGACACGATAGGCGCCTGGATCGTCCACCGCTTCGCCGCACGCAACGACGCGACGATCGACGGGCTCAATGCTGACGGTCAGAATCTCTTCGATCAGGTCGTCGCCTCCGATCAGCCGCTGGCGGCACGCGGCAAGCCGGTCGGTTCGGTAAAGCGCGTGCTGGGCGAGATCGGCGACGCGGTCGTCCTGACCGGCCGGACGATGCTTGGCCTGCTCGCCTTTCTGGGCGCGACGACGATCGCCTTTGGCAGCGTCATTCGCCACCCCAAGCGCTTCCGCTTCAACGCGGTCGTCCAGCGCTTCGAGGTCGTGGGCATCGCCGCACTCGGCATCGTCGGGCTGATGAGCTTCCTGATCGGCGTCGTCATCGCGCAGCAGGGCGCGGTCCAGCTCCGCCAGTTCGGGGCAGAGGTGTTCACGATCAATCTGGTCGGGCGGCTGACGCTGCGCGAACTCGGCGTGCTGATGACCGCGATCATGGTCGCGGGCCGGTCGGGCTCCGCCTTTGCCGCGCAGCTCGGCACGATGAAGCTGACCGAAGAGATCGACGCGATGCGGACGATCGGGGTGTCGCCGATGGAGGCGCTGGTCCTGCCGCGCGTGCTGGCGGCGATCGTGATGATGCCGCTGCTCGCCTTCTACGCGTCGCTGATCGCGATCATCGGCGGTGGGCTGCTGTGCTGGATCCAGCTCGGCATCCCGCCCGTCACCTTCATCGCCCGGATCCGCGAAGTCGTGCCGATCACCGATCTGTACATCGCACTGATCAAGGCCCCGGTCTTCGGCGCGATCATCGCGGTCGCGGGTTGTTTCCAGGGCATGCAGGTCGAGGCTGACGCCGAACAGGTCGGGCTGCGCACGACCTCGGCGGTGGTGCAGGGCATCTTCCTCGTCATCGTGCTCGACGCGTTCTTCGCGGTATTCTTCACCTGGATCGGCTGGGACTGATGGCCCGCAAGACTGACGACAGCATCATCTCCGTTAAGGGGCTGAGGAACGAGTTCGGCGATTCGGTCGTGCATGATGGCCTCGACCTCGACGTCCGGCGTGGCGAGATTCTCGG